>CAZTHR010000147.1:0-5583 GCA_964613265.1 uncultured Lentisphaeraceae bacterium
GCGGAGGGTCGCCAGAAATGCGCGGATACGATCAAGGGCGATCTGAATCTTCTCGTAGGACGTCGCGTAGCTCATGCGGATGAATCCCTCGCCGCACGGCCCAAACGCCGACCCCGGCACACAGGCGACGGCGCATTCGTCCAGCAGACGGACACAGAACGTCTCCGAAGTCAACCCCGTCGAACGAATGTCGGGAAACACGTAGAACGCGCCCTTCGGCAGAACGGTCGCAAGCCCCATCGCGTTGAGCGACGAGACGAGCAGATCGCGCCGACGCTGGTACTCGTTCCGCATCCGCGCCACGTCGTCGTCGCCCCGCGCCATCGCCTCCACGCCCGCCGCCTGCGAAAGCGTCATCGCACTCATGATGCCGTACTGGTGGATCTTCATCATCGTGTCGACCACCTCCCGCGGCCCACAGGCGTAGCCCAGCCGATAGCCCGTCATCGCCCAACTCTTCGAGAAACCGTTGAGCAGGACGAGCCGACCTTTCAACTCCGGCAATGACGCGAAGGACAACGGTTGGACGCCCTTGCCGTAGACGAGTTCGCTGTACACCTCGTCCGCCAGCAACAGCAAATCGTGTTTGACGACGAAACGGGCAATCGCCTTGAGGTCGTTCCGCGTCAACGTCGCGCCCGTTGGATTGCAGGGGAAATTCAAGAGCAACGCTTTCGTCTTCGGCGTCACTTTCTTCTCAAGCGCCGGCACGGTGAGACGGAACTCGTCCTCGACGCGCGTCTCCACGGCCACGGGGACGCCGTGCGCCATGCGAATCATCGGCGCGTAGGACACGAAACACGGCTCGTGGTAGAGGATTTCATCGCCCGGCTCCGTAATGGCGCGAATCGCGAGGTCGAGCGCCTCGGAGACGCCGACGGTCACGAGGATTTCCTTTTTCCAGTCGTACACGCCCGTAAAACGGCGGTGCACGTAATCGGCAATCGCCTGGCGCAACGCCGGCGTGCCGAGATTCGACGTGTAGTGCGTGCCGCCTTCCTCCAGACACGTCACCGCCGCACGTGAAATGTGCCACGGCGTGTCGAAATCCGGCTCGCCTACGCCCAGCGACACGACGTCCTTCCGCTGAGCCACGATATCGAAGAATTTGCGGATGCCGCTCTTCGGCAATGCCGCCACATGGCGGGCTATGAACGTACGCGACATCAGACGATGGGGAGGCGGACGTCGTCGGCGAACTCGGCGAGGACGCCCTTCGCCTTGTAGGTTTTGAGCATGAAATGCGTCGCGGTGGACAACACGCCGTCGATCGTCGACAGTTCGGCCGACACGAAATGCGCCACGTCCTGCAAGGACGCGCCGCTCACGAACACGAGCAGGTCATACGCTCCGCTCATGAGGAAACAGGCGTCCACCTGCGGGAACTTGGCGATCCGCCGCGCCAGTTTCGCGAATCCGATGTCCTTCGCCGGCGTGATGCGAAGCTCGATCACGGCGGTGACTTTTTCCGCAGATTTCTTTTCGGCTTTCTTCTTCATGTCCGATTGTCCTTCTAGATTGGGTGCGTGAGATTATACCACGCGGCTCAGAGTTTTTCCAGCATCCCGCGAATCGAGCGTTCACGCGCCTCAATCGTCTCGCAGAGACGGAACTGCACGCGCGCACGGTTGAGGTTTTGTCCTGGTTGGCGGACCTTGAAGTAGCGGTCGCCCGCCAGATAATCCTGGAAGAAACGCAACCCCAACTCAAACGGCAGTAGACGAATCGCGTCGTACAGGTACGCCCGGTCGGCATCCGTCATGAACGCGCCGGCCTCCTTCATGTAGCCCGTCATGAACGCCTGGAAAAGCGTTTCGTCGAACGTCACCTTGCCGAGGTTGAGTTCCTCTTCGCCGGCGGGATTGCAGATGGAACGCACGGCATCCCCCACGTCCACGTGCGTCAGACCGGGCGACACGGTGTCGAGATCGATCATCGCCGTACCCTTGCCGGTGAAGTCGTCGATCATGATGTTGTTCACCTTCGGGTCGCCGTGGAACATTCGCTTCTTCAGTTCGCCCCGCGCCTCCGCGCGTTCGAGCGACACGGCGAACGTACGTCGTGCGTCGATGTACTTCGCAAGCCGCTTGGCCTCCATGGAGGCGTTGAGGATGTCACGTGCGCCCGGTGAATCAAGCGTGGCATCGTACTGCGCCAGATAGCCGCTCGTGACATGGAAGCCCGGCAGCGGATCCGTGATCGACGCGGGATCCATGTCCGACACAAGGTAATGGAAGTGCCCCATCGCCGCACCGCATTCAAGCGCATGTTCGGGGCTTTGCGCCGTATCGAACGCATGAGCGGAGAGGATGCGCGTGATGACGCGCCAAACGTCGCCCTTCTCGTCCATCGCGAAATCCGCGCCGTCCTTCGTCTTGACGATGCGCGGCATCTGCCACACGCGGTCGTCGCGATCCGCCCGCGCGTCCGACTCCAGTTTGACGTGGCAGTGGAGCGTAATGTTGTGCATGTTCCGCATGATTGCCTCGGGATGCGGAAACACGGCTCTGTTCACACGTTGCAACACGACCTGCGTTTCTGTAAACGTGTTGCGAAACACGGCCAGAAACGTGTCGTTGATATTGCCGTTTCCGAAGGGGACGAGCGTCACGAGCCGTCCCTTCACGTTGAATTTACTCATCAACAGCGCAAGTTCCATATACGGGAAATCTCCAGTCAGCGTAGCGGTTTCAGATTCATCAGACCATGCGAAATCGTCCAGGCCCAGTCCGCGTCTTCGCCCGGCGCGGACGCGCCCGACGCGCGCAACACGAGTTGGACGAACGCCTGTGCGACGGGATAGTCGGGATTGTGGACGAACCGGCCGTTTCGTCGCCCCCCGTCACCAGACGTCCGCGCGGCATCGAGCAGAACGATGGCCTTGAAATAAGCCGCCTTCGACAATGCCACCCGCCGCTGGAAACGCCCCAGTAACTCACGCGCCCGCAGAAAGTCCGTGGGCGCCGCCGCCGCATGAAGACAGGCGAGCGCAAAACCCTGTCGCGCAGCATCCGACCACGCGGTGGGAAATGCGAACGCATCGAACGCCGCCAAATAGCGAATGCCCGCCACGGGCGTGGCCCGAAGACCGGCGGCGAGTTCCGGCAGACAGACATCCATCAATCCGACATCCGCCAGCAACTGGAAAATCCGCGCCGTCGCCCCCGGCACGAGCAGCGCCGCGAACGCCGTGCCCAAATCCTGCGGCGAAACGACGCCCCCCGCCGTGCAGACCCTTTTAATCGCGTCCCGCGTTTCGTCCGCGAGCCGAAAGTCGAACAAGCCTGCCAAACGGACGAGACGCATCCACACGCACAAATCGTCGGATTCCCGCGCCGCGCCCGGCGTCGCGCGAATCGTCCGGGCGGCCCAATCGTCCAGACCGCCCACATAGTCGACGACCGATTCACGCGCCACGTCGTAGAAAAGCGCCACGACCGTGCCGTCACGGACATACGCCTCCGTTTCCAGCGTTCCCACGGCGGACGGACGAGCGACAACCGCCGCCCCCGCCCCGTCCGAACCCGCCAACGCCCGTTCCAACATTTCCCCCACGGACGTCCGTCCGGGACGGAACGTCGTGAACGACAGCGCAACATCGTCCACGACACAGACGCCGCCCGCACCAGCCGCCGTTTGTGGAAAGATCCGCCGCAAACGCTCGGCCGGCGCGTTCGTCGCCACCTCGTAGACGGGCGGACGCCGCGCCAGCAACAGGTTCAAAACGGTTTCGCCCGCCAGAAACGCCGCACACCCGTGTTGCGCCAGCCGGAACAGGGCATCGCGAACGGCGGACGGCAGATCTTGCGCCGAAAGTCCCAGCGTCCGTGCGGAAACGATGCGAGGTGTGGATTGTGCATTCATGGCTGAATTCCTCGGCATGCGTTTAGTTGGCGCCGTAAAGGCACAACCCGCCGTACGTCCAATTCGGACTCGGCATTCCCGGAAAGTTGGCGCGATCCATGGTCAGAAGAATGAAGCGAAACGGATAACCCGGCGGCAACTCGGCCAAACACGGCCACACGCGACCGTTCGGACACGATGCGTTCCACGGCGGGAAATCCATCTTCAACCGACCCTTCAACGCGAGACGCGGATAGTCGTAGACGTAGATTGCACGATCGGCGCTGCCACTGAGGCAGTAGCGGACACCGTCGATCCACGTCATCGTCGTCCCCGTCGAATCACGTTCAACCGGCCCGGCAATGTTGACGAACACGCCGTCCCACGTCCGCGATTCGAGCAACGCGGCCTTGATGCCCCCCTTCCCGTCACGGTCTGTCGTGAATTCGGAGACGAACAATCGCCAGTGCTTCGCCTGTTCGTCCCACGTCGCACACGGATCTTCGTTCATGCCCTTCAACCCCAGCGGCTTCGCGCGCATGACGGAGAGTCCGTGCAACGGGTTTTTCTCGCTCCAAGCAACGTTGATGCCGCCTTCGGCACGTTTGGAGAGGCCATCCGTCCCCGTGGAGAAATTGCTTGCGTAGCACTTCCAGAACCCATCCACCTCGTCGAAAAAGACGTGGCTGGCCAAATCGTTCCGCAAGCGGCCGTCATCGTAATCAAAAAGAATCACGCCCTCCAGCCGCACGTCGAAGAGGGACGGATCGAAACTCGCCACGCCCTGGAACGCCCCGTAGGCGCGGGCGCTGAACGTGAAAAACACGCGGTTCTTCTCCATGTAGAGATGGTTCGCGCGGTCACGGCAGACGAATCGGACGTCGGCCTGTCCAATGCCGGCCGTCAAGGACGCGGATGCCGCCGTCACATTCGTGGATACGCAGAACTTCACGGTCTGGAGGTTCACGCGCAACGAGGGATCGAACGTCGCGTCATACGTCCCGATGCCCAGCAACGTCGTGCGCCCGTCCTTTGTCGCGAACACGGCGGGTTGCATTCGGCACGTCATCAAAACGGACAGATCGAACGGCACGTCCGGCAGGTTTTTCGTCCGCGCATCAACGGCAAAACGCATCTTCACATCGCCGTTCGCTGTTGCAAACGCGATTTCCGCCGGCAGGGAGGTCACGTGTGCGCGGTAGTGCGCCGCAGGCCAGTAACCACCCACCACGCGCAACGGCGGATTCGTCTGCACCGCAAGCAAAGGGTACTGGACGGTGGCGGCGACGGCCGTTTCGGGACGGTACTCGCAGAGCGTCAGCTCGTTGTCGAGCGTGAATCGACGCGAAGCGAGACGCGCGAAATCGAGCGTACACGGATCAAGCGCGGCGAAGACAGACGCGCCGCACGTCAAGAACAGCCCCAGCAGAAAGCTAGAATATCTTTTCATACTCTCCTTTCTGCACCTTCTTGAGACAACTGAACCCCGCGCGTTTGGCGCGATAGTGGAGATCCGTCCGCGAATGTCCCAACCCCGGCGCCTGGATGACGCGAAAAATCGCCGAACCGCAAACAGGGCATTGCGTCAATTTCGGATCATGGATCGACTGCGCCACCTCGAATCCGTCCCGACATTTCGCACACGCCTTCTCAGACTCCTTCGCCTCATAGACATAAATCGGCATCGTTTTCTCCTGACAAATCTTCGTCTTTTCGTCGGCCATTATAGCATAAGCCGTC
>CAZTHR010000148.1:0-5520 GCA_964613265.1 uncultured Lentisphaeraceae bacterium
TCCGGGAAGACCGTGACGACGTTGCCGCGAAGGCCGGCGCGAATCGCCTTGAGCGTGGCGGCGAATGCCGCACCGGAGGAAGAGCCGGCGACAATGCCTTCGCGTCGGGCGAGTTCCCGCGCGGCGTCGAACGCCTCCGCATCCGTCACCTTCACGACTTCGTCCACAAGCGAGATGTCCATCGTGTCCGGAATGAAGTCGTTTCCAATGCCCTCGATGTCGTAGTCCGCGTGTTCGCCGCCGCCGATTGTGGAGCCGACGGGATCTGCGAGGATGGCGCGGACGGACGGTTTTTGTTCCTTGAGGTAGCGGGCAATGCCGCTGAATGTTCCGCCACTGCCCGCGCCCGCAACGAATGCGTCAATGCGCCCGTCCATGTCGTGCCAGATCTCCGGGCCGGTCGTCTCGTAGTTGGTGCGTGGGTTCGCCGGATTGTGGAACTGGCCGAGGACAACCGCGCCAGGCGTCGACGCGGCGATTTCGTCCGCCGTCTTTTCCGCCAGCAGCATCCCGCCCGCGCGCGGCGTGCGCACGATTTCCGCGCCGAGCGCCTTGAGGAGAGCCACCTTTTCACCGGAGAACTTGTCGGGAACCACGAAGATGACGCGATAGCCGCGTCCCAACGCGGCGAACGCGATGCCAATGCCGGTGTTCCCGGCCGTGCCCTCCACGAGGGTGCCGCCCTTCCGCAGGACGCCACGACGTTCGGCGTCCTCGATCATCCCGCGTCCAATGCGGTCTTTCACGCTTCCGCCGGGATTGGCGAGTTCGAGTTTCGCGTAGACCTTCGTGCCGTCGGGAATGTCGAAACGGTTGATCCTCACCAACGGCGTATTGCCGATGAGCGCCTGGTATGATTCGTATTTCATGGCGATCAGGCTTCCTCGATTGCGTGCTCAAGGTCAGCCCAGATGTCTTCGACCGCTTCGATTCCGACGGAAAGGCGGATGAGCCGATCGGTGATTCCGACCTTCTCCCGCGTCTCCTTCGGGATCGACGCATGGGTCATGGACGCCGGATGGCAGACGAGCGACTCCACGCCGCCGAGCGATTCCGCGAGCGTGACGAGGCGGAGGGCGCGGAAGAACGCGCGGTGATCCTTTCCGTCTGCAAGCTCAAACGAAATCATCGCGCCGCCGTTTCGGGCCTGGCGCATCTGCACATCATGGCCGGGGAAGTCCGCAAGACCGGGATACCACACGCGGGATACGCCGGGATGCGTCGCGATCCGTGCCGCCAGCGTCTCGGCGTTCGCCACATGACGATCCATGCGGACGCCAAGCGTCTTGATTCCGCGTACGAGCAGGAACGAGTCGAACGGCCCGAGGATGCCGCCCGTCGCGTTCTGAATGAACGCAAGCCGCGCGGCAAACTCCGGACGGTTCGTGACGGCCAGTCCCGCCACGAGGTCGCTGTGTCCGCCGAGATACTTCGTGGCAGAATGGACAACGATGTCCGCGCCTAACGCGAGCGGCTTCTGGAGATAGGGTGTCATGAACGTGTTGTCCACGATCATGAGGACGCCGTGCCGCCGTGCAACGGACGCGACGGCGGCGAGGTCGGTTACCGTGAGGAGTGGGTTCGCGGGGGATTCCACGAGAATCGCCTTGACATCAGATCCGAGCGCCGCTTCGAGCGCGGCGGCGTCTTCCGTGTCCGCAAGCGCGTAGTCGAGACCGAACGCCTTGAACACCTTGTCGAGTACGCGGAATGTGCCGCCATAGACGTTCTTTGAGATGAGGACCTTGTCGCCCGTCGCGAAGAGGGAAAGAACGGCGGTGATCGCCGCCATTCCGGAGGCGAACGCGAAGCCGTGCGTGCCGCCTTCGAGTTCGGCGACCAACGTTTCAAGCGCCGCGCGCGTCGGGTTTCCCGTGCGGGAGTACTCCCAGCCGAACGTTTCGCCGAGCGCCCGCTGGCGGTAGGTCGAGGTCTGGTAGATCGGCACGTTCACCGCGCCGGTCGCAACATCGCCGTCGATGCCGCCGTGTATGAACCGAGTTGATTCTTTCATTTGTCTGTCCTTTTATTCGTGTGGAATCAGGCTACAATCTCGCGAAGTCCATGTACACCATCTTGTAGTCGTCAGGATTGTAGATGTATTCGTTGCCGTGCGGAGTCGACGTACGGACAATCTCACCATCCTTCACGGCGACAAGGCTCGTGAAAGGAACGGCTTCCCATCTGCCGATGGGAAGCGGACACGTCGAAAACGTCACGGTGCCATCTTCGCGCCAGACATGCAGCGTATCCCTGAAGTTGCAGTGCGCGTACAGCACGTCTCCGTCAAAGAAGAGCAGGTTGAGTTTGTTTCCTTTGGACAGCACGGCGATCACGGCGCTTAACACCGCGAAGCGCTCCGACTCATCGAGCGGGCGGTGCAGGCGATTCTGCGCCCGGTCGATCTGGTCGATGAAATACAGGAGGATGCGTTCCGAGTCCGTATCGCCATACTGAAGCCCCATGAAGGCATTCAATTGCGGGCCGTTGAACATCGTTCCGTTGTGCATGAGCGTCCAAATGCGTCCGCGATTGTCTGTCGCCCTGAACGGATGGCAATTCTTGTACTCGATTTGTCCGACCGTGGCTCGGCGAATGTGGGCGAGCAGCACACGTTCTTCAATAGGCTCGGCAAGGAGTTCCTTAAGACGCTCGCTTTCCGTCGCCTTGACCGCCTCCTTCTCGACGACCGACGCACCGCCGGGAAAGCGCGCAAGTCCCCAACCATGCGGATGCGCCTCCGCATGGGAGTAGAACGCGCGTAAAAGGCCGTTGGCTCGCCGCTTCTTCTTCGCGGACATTCCCAGCATCTCACACATGGCAGACCTCCATGCGGGCGTACCGCTTCTCCGGCGCACGGGTCTTTTCCGCCTCGAATGCCAGAACGCGCTGAACGGAGGCCGGCCACCCGGCGAAGAACTCGCCCATCCGTTCCAGCAGCTCGCCGACGGCCGTCCAGTCGAAATCCAGCCGCGCCGCCGCCTTGAACAGTCCCACCGCCGCCTTCTGCTGCGCCGCCGACAGCGTCTCGCGTTTCTGTGCCGCGCACCAGAGCATGAACAGGTGCACGAACTCGACGTCACGCACATCAACGAGTCCGCCGGTTAGCGGATTCAAGTCCACGCACCGGATCTCGATGTGGTCGATTCCTCGTTCCTCAAGCGCCAACAGGCTGTTTGGCCCGCGCGGCTTGAGCCGCACGGGATAGTAGAACTCGCTCGGCGCGACAAGAAGTCCGTCCTGTACATATTGGGCGATACTCTTGGCATACGCCTTTACGCTGGAAAAGTCGAGAATCGGCACGAACCTGTTCCAGTATCCGCGCTCCGAGCCGCGTACGCTTGCATATGGCCCCGCCGGACTGGCGGCGGTCAGAGCCACGATTGCCCATCCCCATTTCACGCATTGGGCCGCGACGTGAAGGTAGAGTCCGTCTCGGAAATCGCGCGGCGCGGGAGACGAGGGGCGGGGAACGGGACGCGGCGAGTGTGCATTTTTCCACGCGGCCTCGACAAGCCGTTCGCCGAAGGAGAAGTTGACGTGGATGCCGCAGTACGCCATCAGGTGCTTGCCGTATTTCCGGGCCAGGTAGTCGCGATAGGCGCTTTTCCCCGAAAGCGCCCCCGTGAAACGGGCGGGGACGATCTCATCCTCGTCGGCGATGGGCGGCGGGTTCGAGTTCGTCCAAAGCGTTTCACCGCTCCCCGCGATGTGCCGGACGAGCATTTGGTTGACGGACGCCAGTTCCGCGACGGCGGCCGCCGCCGTCGAATGCACGCGCGTGTTGATCTCCGTCTGGTTCTCGCAGAAATCGCGGACGATGCGCGGGTGGTCTGCGGGAAACGGATGGGGCGTGCGCGCCATCCGGCCGTCCGCAGTCACGCGCAACGCCTCGCGTTCAAGGCCAAAGTTCCCTTCCAGCGCGAAGGGGCGAATCGTCGGATCACGAACATCAAGCATGTCGATCCCCCTCCGGCTCCAGTGTGCCGTAGTCATCCGCGACGTCTTCGATGGACGCGCCCCGTTCGAGGCGGATCCACTGTTCACGAGCCGGATTGGAAAGCGAATCGGCGCGCGCGCGCAACGATTCCAGCAGCGGTTCTTCTCCGAATCCGCGCCGTGCAAGCCCCTTTGCCGACAGGTCGAGAATGCGGTGCAGTTGTGCGACGAGTTTGGAGCGTTCGATAAAAGACGGCCACTCGCGCCGCGTCATGATCCCGCGCAGTTCGGCGGCCCCGTAGCCGTGGCCATACAGGGACGTGTCGTTGTCCAGCAGATCGGCCAGTTCGTCGACGCATTCGGCAAGACCGGCATGGAATGCGGCCGGCGCGAAGGCGTCGCGCACAGGCTGTTCGCAGACCGATCGAAATTCGATGGTGCCACGCTGCGTCAGATCCTCGAACTTGAACGGCCTCAACCAGGCGACATCCCGCGCGTGCGGCGCGAACAGGCAACGGCGGTGCGTCTGGGCCTTGCCATCCCAGTATTCGGCCACACACGTGCCTTGGACGATGTATTCCGTAAGCGGGACGGGCTTGAAGTTGAGATACCGGCCATTGCGCTCCGTGCAATAGATGCTGGTAGACTTCAGATAGCCGACAAGATCGTCGCGCGAGCGCAACGTGACGCCGTACATTCCGCAGTTGTGCGGATTGAGGCCGTGGAGACTGTGGCTCCAGAGCTGGTCGCGACCGCACAGGAACTCGCCCCGGTCGCCGAAGAGCGAGTTGGCGAAGAGAACGGCCTTGAACGGTTCCAGCGCGTTGAAGGCGTTGATGAGCGGCACGGCGGTGTCCTCGCACGCGTCGATCTGCGTCTGCGAGGCGCAGGAGAAGAGGCCGAAGTCGGGATGGTCGTGAAAGCGCGGCGCACCGCCGTACTTGAAATACGACTTCAAGTGGTGAAGGAGCATCCGATAGCGTCCGTTGCCAATCGGTTCCGGACGGTTCTCGCGCCAGCGCGGGTTGACGCCCATGCCGGTCAATGCGTGTCCGCGTATCCTGAACGCCTCTTGCAGTGCGGGATAATAGGCCAGGAAACGGCGGCGGACGGCGTTCAGGTCCTCGTCAGGTCCAAAGGAAATCTCAAGCGTGTTGAACGAGCAGTCAAACGACAATTCGTCTCTCGTCCTGGGGTCGCGGGCGCGATAGAGCGCACCCGTGTCGTCGAACGCCGTGTCGGGGAAGTCGAAGCGCGACAGGAAATCTTCGGTCGCGGCGTGGACGGCGTCGAAGTCGGTCGCCTTGCCGGGCGTCCGGTTCCAGACCGGAAACTCCAGCTCAACGCCCACCCGCCGCGTACGCGGGCGGCGCAACGGGGCGAAGAACCGCGCATCTATGGCTGCGACAAGATCATTGAATGTATCTGCCATCGTGAATTTCCTTCGTTCTATTAGACTACCTGCGTGGTAGTGTTTGCGCATAGTATAACGCGCCGCTCCCACAATGTCAACCGCACAGGTAGTATTTATTCCGACAACAGCATTTGCCTTAGGATATGGGCCACCATCTCCAACTTGGG
>CAZTHR010000149.1:0-5403 GCA_964613265.1 uncultured Lentisphaeraceae bacterium
ACGTCGCCCTTTGTTTACTGGGTTCGGCGATTTTCGTGCTCGAAAAAATGGGGGATCTCCAAACTTTGTGCAAACATTCCGTGCATCTGCTATAATGGAGGCATATTGGAATTCACGAAACTTACAAGGAGATCGTTCTGATGAAGGAGAAGGAATCGCGCGTTTCGCGCCGGGATTTTCTAGGGCGTCTGGGCGGAGCCGTGGCTCTGCCGCTGATCGTACCTGCATCGGCGTTGGGACGGGACGGGCATGTGGCCCCGTCGAACCGCATCGTCATGGGCGCCATCGGTCTGGGGAATCGCGGCACGGGCGATCTCCGTAGCTGGGTGCTTCCTGAAAAGGACGTCCAGTTCGTCGCCATCTGCGACGTCCGGAAAGACCGCCGCGACGCAATCAAGGCGCTGGCGGACGCACATTACGGCAACACGGATTGCGCCCAGTACATCGACATGAAGGAGATGCTGGCGCGGAAGGACATCGACGCCGTGTTGATCGCCACGTCAGACCGCTGGCACGGTTCGGCCGCCGTCATGGCGATGCGCGCGGGCAAGGACGTTTATGTGGAAAAACCCTCTTCCATGACCGTCCGCGAAGGACAAGCCGTCGTGGCCACGGCCCGCCAGTACGGTCGCGTCTACCAGGCGGGAATGCAACGGCTCAGCGAACCGAACTTCGTCGTCTGCAACGAGCTCCTCCGTCTCGGCCGTCTGGGCGACGTCAAGAAAGTCTACGCCCACCTCGCGCCCGGCGGAAACGTGTTCCTCAGCCGCGCATGGCTTGCGCCCGAACCCGAACCGTCCCGCGACGTCCTCGACTGGGACGCCTGGCTGGGGCCGTGTCCGTGGCGTCCGTACCATTCCAGCTACATCCATGGCGGCTGGCACGCCCACTACGACTTCTATACGACGATCATCGGCGAGTGGGGCTCGCACACGTTCGCGCAATGCCACGACGCGCTCGGCATGGAGAATGCATCCCCTGTCTTCTACCCGTGTATGCACAAGCCCGTTCCCGACGGAATGGCGATGCGCTTCGCGAACGGCGTGGAGATGATCGCTGTCCAGCGCGGCTGGCACGGCACGTGCGGCGTCCGCTACGTTGGTTCGGAGGGCTGGGTGTCGTGCGCGGACGGCTATTCGCTGCCGGAAGTCTCGCATCCGTCCCTGCTCGCCGATTACCAGAAAATCCTCGCCGACTACTGTGTCCGCACCGGTTACACGGGACAGAACCATCTGCGGCAGTTCCTCAATTCCGTCAAAACACGTGCGAAGACCATCGCGAACCCCGTGATGATGCACCGCTCGATGACGACTGTCCACTGCGCCAACATCGCCCAGTGGCTCGGCCGCGATCTTGTCTGGGACCCCGTGCGCGAACAGTTCGTAAACGATCCGGAGGCCGACCGTTTCCTGTCACGCGCGCAACGCGAAGGCTGGAATATCATCTAATGCCCCCGACGCCTCAACCTGAACGACGCACGATTTCAAAAGGATCCCACATGAAACATCTTCTGACTTGCACGGCGCTCGTCTGCGCGGGCATTCTGTTCGCGGCCGACCTCAAAGACCCCGCGTTCCAAATGCCGGAAAAAGATCTGCTGGCCGTCGTGGCCGGCACGAATCTGAACAATCGAATCACGGCCTGCCAGGAACTCGCCCACGCGGGTACGGCGACGGCCGTCCCCGCGCTCGCGGCGCTGTTGACCGACCAGACGGACGCGCCGCTCTTCCATGCGGCCCGCTATGCCCTCCAGAACATTCCCGGCGCGGAGGCGGACGCCGCGCTCGCGGCCGCCGAATCCCGCGTCACCGGAACACGCCGGAACGGCATTCAGGCCTCGCGCCGCATCCGCGCCACGCCCGTTACGCCCGGCTACGCGGGCGCGGCCGCCGTCATCACGGCCGTCCCACCGAAAACACCCCTCCAGAATGGCGACCTGGCCGTCGTCCCCGCGCTCATCCAACAGGCGCTCGGCAAAGGCTTCGAGGCGACGCTCGCCCGCCGCCACCTCGTCGGTTTTCCGAATGCGGCCATCGACGACAAACTGATTGCCCTCGCGGAAGGCTCGGACATCGCACAGGCGCGGTTGGCCGTCGGCGTCCTGGGCGACCGCCGCGTCCTGCCGTTGCTGCCGCGCTTGGGCAAACTTGCGCAGACGACGCCCCACGCCGCGTTGCGGGCGGACGTCTACAAGTCGTTCGCGACGCTCTGCGATGCGGACAGCCATCTGCCCTTCCTTCTGAAACTCGTCCAGGAGAACCCGAAAGAAGACCGCCTTGTCGGCACGTTGATCCGCGTCTGTACCCGCGCATTCGTGGCCGACAACGTGGATGTCAAAATCCTCGCGGCGACGTACGGATACTTCGGCACGAATACCGTACGCAACGCGCAAGGAAAACCGATTGCCCGACCGTTCACCGACGTGCGGGAGATGGTTACGGAACTCGTCGCCGCAGGATCGCGGTCGATCATGTCCGGCAACCGCCTCGCGGGGCGCGGCGGCTTCCCCGCCGATCCGGCGCCGGGCGTCCACAAGGAGCTCCGCCTGACCTACCGTGTCGGCGATGGTCCCGAAATCTCCGTCGTCACGCCAGAGAACGGCGAGGCCGAACTCGCCGGCTGCGTCCTGCCCGAAAAAATCTCCGTGCCGCTCCTCGACGCCTATGCAGCGGCGACGGGAGATGTCCGGACGGCGCTGAAACGTGTCGTGGACACGCTCGTCAAGCGCGGTCGCGTCGCCGATCCGAAGGAGCGCCTGTTCCGTCCGATTTTCAACGGCACGAACCTCGCGGGCTGGACGCAGGAAGACGTCTATTTCACCGTGAAGAACGGCGTCATCACGGGCGAATCCGTCCCCGGCCACCTTTGCCAGCCGAACCACCATCTCGTCTACACGGCCGAGACGTTTGCGGACTTTGAACTCCGCGCCGAGTTCCGCCTCTCCCGGAGTTCCAACTCCGGTATCCAGTTGCGATGCAAGCCGCAGTTCATCGGCGACAACGGCTATCAGGCGGACATGAACGGCGGCGGCGATTTCGTGGGGTTCCTCTACCACCCCCGCCAGCATCTCGTCGGTGAACGCGGTGCGGACGTCGTGATCGCGCAAAATGGACAAAAGACCGTCACACGCTTCGCCGCCGATCAAGACCTCCGCAAACGCTACAAGATGGAGGATTGGAACGACATCCGCGTCGTCGTGAAAGGCCGTAAGATCGACGTCTGGATCAACGGCACACATACGACGTCCGTCACAGATCCGCGCGAAGAGTTCTTCCCGTCACGCGGTCACATCGCCCTCCAGCTCCACCAAGGGCCGCCCATGAAGGTCGAATTCCGCAACCTCCGCGTCAAGTAGCGGGCGGCATCCACGCCCGCGCGGCGGCGCGAATCTCCGCTTCGCCCGGCACATGGCCGTGTTCCATCAGGACGCGGCCATCGCAGACAACGGTATCGACGCAGGACGTTTCGGCCGCATAGACGAGGTCGCTCGTCCGGTTGCCGCCCGGACAGAACGCCACGGCGTCTGGGTCGAGAATCAAGAAATCCGCCCGTGCGCCGACGCGGACGACCCCGGCGTCAAGGCCAAACGCCGTTGCGCCGCCGCGCGTGGCCATCCGAAAGACATCCACAGCCGATCCCGCCGTCGGGTCGTCCGCCTCAATCTTCGCCGCGAGCGCCGCGCATTTCATTTCGGCGAAAATGGAGAGCGCGTTGTTCGACGCCGCGCCATCCGTTCCCAGCGCGGCGCGGCAAGTGCCATTTGTCACCGCCCGTCGGAACGGAAAAAGTCCGCTCGCCAGTTTCATGTTGCTCTGCTGGTTCTCGACGATGACCGCCCCGCGATCGGCGATACGATGAATGTCGTCGTCCGTGAGATGGACGCAATGGGCCATCACCGTCTTCGGCCCCAGAATGCCACAGGCGTCCAGATACGCAATGGGCGTCAGCCCCCCGTGTTCACGACGGCAACGTTCGACTTCCCCGCGCGTTTCTGCCACGTGAATGTGGATGAAACGGTCTTCGTCCTTCGCCCGGCGGGCGAGTATGCGCAACGTCCGTTCGCAGACCGTGTAGATGGCGTGCGGCGCGAGCGTCGTGAAGATGCGGCTCGCCGCCGTTGTCGGCAAATCGGCCAACGCCGCGTTGGCGGACAGGTTGCGCGGATCGTTGCGACCAGGACCGTCCGTCTCGACAAAATGGATGCCGACGGCACAGCGGATGCCCATCTCCGCCGCCGCGCGCGCCACGGCGGGCGCATACCAGTACATGTCGTTCGCGAAGACGCAGCCGCTCTTGATTAGTTCCAAAATGCCCAACCGCGCCCCCGCGTAGACCATCTCCGCCGTCAGATGCGCCTCCGCCGGCCAAATGTGGTTCTGCAACCACGGCATGAGCGCCAGATCGTCCGCCCGTCCACGCAACAAGCTCATCGCCAAATGCGTGTGGCAGTTGTAGAACGCCGGAACGACAGGACGCACGGGCGTCCCCGCCCCGGTGGCGGACGACTCGGACGGCTTGATCGCCGCAATCCGCCCGTCCTCGACTACGAGGTCGACCACACGCCCGTCCAAATCCAGATTCGCGAACGTCCGTCTCATCGTCACCCTTTCATCCGCGCGGGATCGAGCGGTTCGCGGAACCGGAACGGCCGGATGTCCAGCGCCTTTTTCGACGCCGGATCGAACTCGATAACCGCGCCTTCCAACGTACAGGGGCCGTCCGCGACCTCAAAGCGGGCGGGGACGCCCGTGGTGAACTTCTGGAGCACGGGACGCAAATCCCGCCCCAGCGAGGAAAACCACGGGCCGCACATCCCCAAATCGGACTGGAACGCCGTACCGCCCGGCAGGACGAGTGCATCGGACGTCTGAACGTGTGTGTGCGTCCCGACCACGGCCGTCACGCGCCCGCGCAGATAATGTGCGAGTGCGATTTTCTCGCTCGTCGCCTCGGCATGAAAATCGACGAAGACGGGCACGTTCTTCGGCAGACTCGACAGCGCGGCGTCCGCCGCGAGGAACGGACAGTCCGCAGGCTGCATGAACACGCGCCCGACGAGGTTCAAGATGGCGAAGCGGCAGATATCCGTCTCCACCACCACAAACCCTTTGCCGGGCGCCTGCGACGGAAAGTTCGCCGGGCGGACGGTGTTCTTCAACTGGTTGATCGTGGGCGCAAACTCCTTCTGCCCCCACGTGTGGTCGCCCAGCGTGATCGCGTCCGCACCCGCCTTGAAGATTTCCTGCGCGAGCGGTACGGTCAGCCCCGACCCCGCAGCGGCGTTCTCCGCATTCACGACGACGGCCGCGACCCCCAATTCCGAACGGATTTTGGGCAAACGCGATGCCAGAATCCGCCGTCCCGGCGAACCCACGACATCTCCTAGCATCAAAATTTTCATAC
>CAZTHR010000150.1:0-5403 GCA_964613265.1 uncultured Lentisphaeraceae bacterium
CTCAGAACGTCTCAACGTACCGGGCGAGGATGCGGAAGTCGGAACGGATCTCGATCGTCGCGCGCGATTCAATGCGTTTCCGGCGACGGTCGACGATTTTGACGGACAGCGTCATGTCGTCACGCGGACGAAACCCCGAAAAACCTGCATCGTTGTATTCCCAGCCGAGGATTTCGATTTGGATGATCCAGTCGCATGATTCCGCGTCCTCGGCCACGGTGAACCCACGTGCGACGAGCGCGTCCGACAACGCCTGTTCCACGCGTGGATCGCGCGTTTTCGGGATGTGGAACGCCGCGTCCGGCGGAAACTTCTCCCGGTGCGCGGGCAGACCGTCCCGAATATCGCCCGGCGTCCAGCACCCTGCGCAAAGAAGAAGAAGTGAAAAGACGGCCCGGCGCGTCCACGGCAAGCGTAGGACGCGCGCGCGGCATAACGGCAAGATGAAACGTGTCAGAAACGGGCGCATTGTTCGCGGTCGTCGAAATGGAATTTGTCCGTACCAATCGTTTGCGTCGTCTCGTGCCCTTTCCCGCACACGACGACCGTGTCACCGGCCGCCGCCTGGGCGAGGGCGAGGCGGATGGCCGCCGCGCGGTCGGGTTCGACCGTGTAGACCGTCCCCGCCGGGATGCCGGCGACGATCTGCGCAATGATGGCGGCCGGATCTTCGCTTCGCGGGTTGTCGCTCGTCACGACGAGACGATCCGCGTTCAACGCGGCCGCTCGACCCATGAGCGGACGCTTGGCCGCATCACGGTCGCCGCCCGCGCCGAAGACGGCCCAGACGCGCCCCTTCGTGAATGCGCGGACGGTGGACAGCACGTTCGCGAGCGCGTCGTCCGTGTGCGCGTAGTCCACAAACACCTCCGCCGCGCTGCGCGTCGCCACACGCTCCAGACGTCCCCAGCGCGGGACGAGGCGCGGCAACGTGGCTTGGATCGTGTCGGTGGATACGCCCGCGCCTTCGGCCAGCGCCGCCGCAAGCAGTACGTTTTGCACATTGTAGCGGCCAACGAGCGGACACGTCCGTTCGATCTGCGCGATGTGCGCGGGGGCGGAGGCCGTAAAACCGACGCGCCGCAGACGCACGGGCAACGTCGCGCAGATTTCGGCTAGCCGCCGGCCATAATCGCCGTCCACGCAGACGGCGGCCACGGCGCCGGGATTTGCGGCGGCCATGCGGCGGAAGAGGTCGGCTTTCACTTGAAAGTAGGCCTCCATCGTCTTGTGGTAGTCGAGATGGTCTTCCGTCAGATTCGTGAACCCTGCGCCGGCGAACACCGTCGCGCCCGTGCGGCGCTGGTGGATGGCGTGGCTGGACACTTCCATCACGCAGCTGTCCAGTCCGTTCGCCGCCATGTCGGCGAACACCCCTTCCAAGACGGGCAGGGGGGGCGTCGTGTAGCCCGTGGCGAACTTTTTCCGGCCGTCGTCCACCTCCACCGTCGTCAGATAGCCCGCGCGGCGGCCGGCGGCGCGAAGGAACTCGGTTAGAATCCACGTCGTCGTCGTCTTGCCGTTCGTGCCCGTGATGCCGTAGATGTCCATGATTCGTCCTCCGTGCGTCCTATTCGATTTCGTCCGGCATTTCGTCCGGCACGTCCGGTTCGACGGCCAGATAACGCAGGACGTACATGGCGATTTTCTTGAACGTGGGCGCGGCGCACAGGCCGCCCTGGTGGTTGTAGAGAGGGATGCCCGTTTCCTGGGAGAGTTTGTAGGAACGGCAGAAGAACGGTTTCTGGTACGTCACGAGCACGACGATTTCGGGTTTGGCCGCCGGGACGATGCCGATGAACGACGCATTGAAGTTCGTCTGGGAGTACCCCCGGCCTTCCTTCATCTGCGCCGTACCGGTCTTGCCCGCGATCGTGTAGCCGGGAATCGCCGCACGACGGGCCGTGCCGCCTTTTTTGGCGACGCCCACCATCATGGCGCGAACCTGCCGTGCAACTTCCGGGCGGACAGCCTGCCCCAGCACCTCTCGTCCGCCCGAATTCTCGTACCGCCGCGCATGATCGAAAATCGTCTCGCCATCCCGCACAATGCGTTCGACGACGTACGGGCGCAGGAGTTCGCCGTCGTTGCCGATGCAGGCGTAGGCACCGGCCATCTGGATGCCCGTCACGGAAATGCCCTGCCCGATCGGCGCGCGCGACCATTTCACCTTGTCCCATTTCGCCGGATTCGGCACAATGCCCGTCTCCTCGCCCGGCAGGTCAATCCCCGTTTTGCGACCGAGGCCAAACGCTTTCATGTACCGTCCGAGGCGTTCGGGTCCGAGGTCGACGCCGAGTTTGCCGAAGATGACATTGCTGGAATGAACGAGCGCATCGGTCAACGTCATCGTGGGATCCATGCGGTGTGAATCCGACGGTAGACGGTAGTAGCGCGGATCGTTGCGGTTCGTCGAGAACACACTGTTCGGCGTGGCCATACGCTCGTTCAGCACGGCGCAGGTCGTGATGACCTTCATCACGCTGCCGGGTTCGTAGTTTTCGGACAACGCGCAGTTCCGTTTCGCCTCGCCGTCGAACGCGGGGCGGTTGAAGTTCTCAGGATCGTAGTCCGGCAGCGACGCCATCGCCAGCACGGCGCCCGTCTTCACGGAGAGGACGATGGCCCAGACCTTTTCCGCCCGATAGGTTTTCAGACCTTCTTGAAGAATCTTCTCGACCTCGGCCTGGATGTTGTGGTCGATCGTCAGATAGACGTCGCCGCCCGGCTGCGCGTCCGCGTCAAACGAGCGGCGGATGCGCACTTCACGGCCGTAGGCATCCCGAATACCGCGAATCTGCCCAGGCGTGCCCCTGAGATGGCGTTCGTACTTCAACTCGACGCCCGCGCCGCCAACCGCGTTCAAGGGGTCTTTGCTGACGAATCCAAGCACGTGCGAGAGGCGATGCCCCTGCGGATAGACGCGCACCTGCTTTTCCTCGGCGATCAGACCGTGGATGCGCGGGGCGCGTTTCACGCGCTCGGAATCGTCGGGCGAACCGAGCAGCGCGTCGTGCGCCGCACTGTCGGTGGACGACGCGAGGAAAATGTGGCGGTTGTTCATCCGCGCATAAGCGTCCATCACTTTGGCGAGCGGCAGATCCAGCGCCTCCGAAATCCGCTTGACGTTCTCCATGCGCCGGGCGGATGAAACCGGTTTGTTGGGGCGGACGGGATCCTCTGCGGCGGCCACGGGATCGAGATAGTAGTACCACGTCGCAACCGTCTGGGCCAGCGGCACACCGCCGGCGGAATAGATCGTCCCCCGGATACCTTGGGTTTCGCGTCGGAAATCATAACGTGGCGAGGCGGGCTTCTTGTCCACCTTGTCCATGTGCAGCAGCGTCAGGCGCGTCCCGACCGCGAGCGCCATGCCGCCCAGCAAAAGGACGGGAAATGACACGCGGAAGAACTCGTTGATGTTGGAAACGACCACGCCGCCGGCCCCTTCCGTTCGCCTAGCGGCGGACGCGCGTGGCGGCGGACGCGCGTTTCGCCGGCTTCACGGACGCGACCGTCGTCGCCGTCTGCGTTTTACGCAAGTTGGCGCGCGCGACGGCAAGACCGGGCAGCGGACGGCCCGAGGCGTCCATGCGGATGATCTGATCCTGCCGCTGGATGCGCATTTCGATCCCCGAACGCACAAGGCGTTCGACAAGTTTTTCGGGGGTCGTCATTTCGACCCACTTCGTGTTCTCGCGGCCGAGCTCGCTTTCGCACGATTTCAGTTCGCGTTCGGCCTTGCCGATCTGGCGACCGATGGTCGTACACCGCTGGTCGAGCCACCAGTAGACGAGCAAGACCGTGAACCCGGTCAGAATCAACGACACAATACTGCCCGTCCCCACCGTGAAGACCACGTGTTTCTTGATCCGTCTGTTTTTCTTCTTCATCTTCTTCAACACCTTTCCACCACGCGCAGCTTCGCGCTCCGCGCACGCGGGTTCCGTTCCGTCTCGTCTGCGGAGGCGACGACGGGCCGGCGCGTCACCAGACGGACGCGGGGTTCGTCCCCTTCCCACCGTGCGCCGCCCGCCTGGAGCGAGACCATCCGCCCCGCGTGCGCCGCGAAAAACCTTTTCACCATACGATCCGACAGGCTCTCGAACGTGATCACCGCGAAACGGCCGCCGGGCGCCAACAGCCCCAGCCCACCCGTCAAGGCGCGTTCCAGTTCGCCGAGTTCGTCGTTCACCGCCATGCGCAACGCCTGAAAGACGCGCGTCGCAGGATGGTGCGCCCCGCGCCGACCGATCGTCCGCTCGACCAAATCCGCCAACTGCCGCGTCGTCGTGAACGGCGCGGCGGCCCGCGCGGCGACAATCGCCTTCGCGATGCGGCGGGCGTTCGGTTCTTCGCCAAGCGTCCGAAACAGGCGGACAAGGTCATCCTCCTCCGACGCATTGACCCATTCGGCCGCCGTCGTTCCGCGCGACCGATCCATCCGCATGTCCAACGGCCCGTCGCACCGGAAACTGAATCCTCGGCCAGGTTCATCCAGCTGCGGGCTTGATACGCCGAGATCGAGCAGAATCCCGTCGACCGCCGTAAACCCCAGACGCGCCACGGCGTCCGCCATCTCGCCGTGGCAGCCATGGACGAGATGCACGGCGGCGGCCGGGAACGATGCCAGACGGACGCGGCTCTCGGCGAGCGCCGTTTCGTCCCGGTCGATGCCGACAAGCGTGGCGGCGCCGCCGGCGCGGGCAAGCAGTTCGCAACTGTGCCCCGCCCGACCCAGCGTTCCATCCACGTAGACGCCGCCCGGCCGGACGTTCAGCGCGTCGACCGTTTCATTCAGGAGAACCGGCACGTGCGTCATCGGCCGCCTCCGCTCGTTTCCGCCATTTCACGCGCCGCCTTGCGGCGGGCGACGGCGGCGCGGTAGGCCGCAATCTTGTCCTGCGGCGACACGGGCGGCATTTTCTCGCCCGCCCAGATTTCCGCCTTGCGGAACGCGCCGACAAGCGTCACTTTCCCGGTAATCGACGCGAAATCGAGCAACAAATCGCCAATGCGGATGCGCCCCGCCTTGTCGACGCGCAACATCTGCGCACACTGCGCGAGCGCCGTGGCCTCCTCGTCGTTCTCCAAGACGCTGGCGGCCTGCAGGGCGTCCAGTTCGCGCCGCATCTGCTCCTGCGGCACGAGATTCAGACATTCCTTCGTCGCGTCCGGCACGACGTAGACGTAATCGGGCGACCCCATCGCGTCGCGCCATTCGCTGGGAAGCGTCAACCGCCGTTTGGGGTCGAGAGAATGGTAGAACGTGTCGACGAGACCGCCGACAACGACTTTTCGATTCTCTTTTTTGGTTTCTTCTTCCATGCGCAATGCCCGAACGAGGCCTATTACGCCCCAATTCGCCCCACATTATGCCACAACGCCCCACCCGCGTCAATG
>CAZTHR010000151.1:0-5377 GCA_964613265.1 uncultured Lentisphaeraceae bacterium
TACGGAGATAGAACGCACGACGCTTCTTGCGTTGTTCACAGTTCGCCGCCGTTTCATCCAGCATCTCGAAATCCAGAATGAGCCGCTTCTGCGGGTAAAGCGTCCGCACAAGCGCCAAGGCACGCGCACCATACCCCTTTGAACGATTGGATGGGTCGATGGCCAGAAAGAAACGGGCCGTTCTCAACGACCGGCTCGACTTTCAAATCCATCTTTCCTTCCGCTCCAATCTTCGTGGTTCTTTGACCGTCAGCCATAGGTTTCAAGGTAATGGCGCGACACGGCGGCGGGGTCGTGTCCCGTCTCGAACGTGGCGGCGATGCGCCCTTCCTTGAGAAAATGAACGCGCGTGGCGGCCGCCGCCACGACGGGATCGTGCGTGACGAGCAGAATCGCGCTCTTCTCTTCCTTGTTGAGATCTTTGAGCAGTTCGCAAATGCCGTGCGACGCCGCCACGTCGAGATTGCCCGTCGGTTCGTCCGCAAGAATCACATCCGGTTCCGCGAACAACGCCCGCGCAATGGCCACGCGCTGGCGTTCTCCGCCGGAAAGTTCTGTCGGCAAACGATCGGCCTTGGCCGTCAATCCCAGTTTCCGAAGCAACGATTCCAGCCGCGCCGAATCGGGCCGGCCGTGATCGAGTTTGACGGGCAGGACGATGTTCTCGGCAACCGACAACGTGTCGACGAGATTGAAACTCTGGAAGACTACGCCCACATGGCGACGACGGAACTTCGTCGCCGCCGCATCGCCCAGCGCCGTCACGGCCGTCCCGCCGATTTCAATCGTCCCGGCGGCCGGCGCGAGCAGTCCCGCCGCCAAATGGAGAAACGTGGACTTACCGCTGCCGGACGGTCCCATCAACGCCTCGAATGCCCCCGCTTCCACAGTCAAGGCGAAATCCCTCAGTACATCCACCCGCGCCTCGCCCTTGCCGAATGAATGAACAAGCCCAACTGCTTTCAACGCTTCCATGAACAAATCTTCCTTTCGTCTAGAATCTCTGTCTTGTTAAACACGCCACGACTCCATTGAACGCGCCGCCCGCGCAGACGGTTCAACCCGACGAGAAGGAAATATGCTACTATATCCGCGTCATGGAAGCAAGCGACAAAGACGCCGTTCGGGCGGATGCGAACGCCGGCACAACGGGCGTTGTCTTCGAGGTGCGGGAGTTCTGTCTGCACGACGGCCCCGGCATTCGCACAACCGTCTTTTTCAAGGGCTGCCCGCTGCGGTGTGCTTGGTGCCATAACCCCGAAGGTCTTTCGCCGCAACCCGAAATCCTCTTCAAGCAAATGAACTGCCGCCATTGCGGAAACTGCGCACACGGCGGGGATTGCCCCCACGGCGCCCGGTTGCCCTGCGGCCGCCACTGGACGGTCGACGCACTCGAACGCACCCTGCGCGTCAATGCCGACGTGTTTGCCCAAACGGAAGGCGGCGTCACGTTTTCGGGCGGCGAACCGTTGATGCAGGCCGCGTTCCTCTCCGCGCTCATCCCGCGCCTCAAGGCCGCGCCCGCGCTGAATCTGGCAATCGAAACGTCGGGCTACGCGCCGCAGGATGCGTACCGAAACATTGTCGCGCAGATTGACTGCGTCTTCCAGGACTTGAAACACCCCGACCCTGTCCAACACAAACGTTGGACGGGTGTCGATCCTGCGCCAATCCACGCGAACCTGCGCGGCCTCAAAGCGTCGGGGCGGCCGTTCATCGCCCGCATCCCGCTCATTCCCGGCGTCAACGACGATGCGGACGCGAAAGAAGGATTCGCCCGTCTGCTCGAAGGGCCGTCTGGCCTCCTCCGCGTGGAAGTCCTGCCCTACCATCGCACGGCGGCGGCGAAATACCCGTTCACGGGCCGCACCTACACACCCGGCTTCGACGACTCGCGTCCGCTCGACACCGACCTCACGCCCTTCCGCGAACACGGCCTCACGACCGTATTGATGTAGCCGCACGCGACAATCTTTGGAGACAACATGCCTATCTACGATTCTCACGCCCATTTTGAAACGGAGACCGACGACATCGCGGCGATTCTCCACCGCGCCCACGCGGCCGATGTCACACGCCTGCTCGCCGTGGGCGGAAGCGATGCATTGAACGCGGCGGCCATGGGCGCCGCACAACTCGGCGACGGCACCGTACGTCTCGCGCTCGGTTTCGACCGCGATCAGACGGACGTGTCTCCCGACCGTCTCACCGCCGCTGTGCGCCAGTTGCTCGACGCGCATCCAGCCGTCGCGGCCGTGGGTGAGATCGGCCTCGACTTCCACTACACGCCCGACACGGTGGCGGCGCAGTGCGCACTCTTCGCCCAACAACTGGCTCTCGCGGACGAACGCGGACTGCCCGTCGTAATCCACACGCGCGACGCCGACGACGCGACGCTCGGCGTGTTGGATGACGTACCGTGGCATCACGGCGACAAACTACGCGGCGTCATCCACTGCTACACGGGCGCACCGAAGTTCGCCGGCCGCGCACTCGACCGAGGATTCATGGTCTCCTTCTCCGGCATCGTCACCTTCAAGCGCGCCGACGTTGTTCGCGATTCAGCCCGTTACGTGCCGAACGACCGTCTGCTCGTCGAAACGGACGCACCCTATCTCGCACCCGTACCGTTGCGCGGAACGCGCAATGAACCCGCCCACATCGTCCATACCGTCCGCTTTCTGGCCGCGTTGCGCGGACAGACGGAAAAAGAACTGGCGGCGCTGACTTTCGCCAACGCCGCCCAGTTGTTCGGCTGAACCGTCATATGCCCCGAAGCCTTACGGCACGAGGAATTTCGCCGTGAGGGCGCGAGCCTTGGCCTTGACCTCCTCCTGGACGGCCACATTCGTGATATCGTCGAGCACGTCGGCGATCCACGTGCCAATCTGCACGGCCTCGGCCTCCTTCATGCCACGCGTCGTGATCGACGCCGTGCCGACACGGATGCCAGACGTGCGGAACGGGGATTCGGTGTCGTAGGGAATCGCGTTCTTGTTCACGACGATACCAGCCGCGTCGAGCGCCGCCGCCGCGTCCTTGCCCGTGATGCCCTTCGTCGTCTTGACGTCCACGAGGAACAGATGGTTGTCCGTGCCGCCGGAGACAATCCGGTAGCCGCGATCCTGAACGGCCTTGCACATCGCCTGGCAGTTCCGGACGACCTGCTGCGCATAGTCCTTCTTTTCGGGCATCATCCACTCACGGAAGCAGACGGCTTTCGCGGCGATAATGTTTTCCAACGGACCGCCCTGCATTCCGGGGAAGACGGCGCTATCGAGCGCCTTCGCGTACTTCGCCTTGCAGAGCACCATGCCGCCGCGCGGACCGCCCAGCGTCTTGTGCGTCGTCGTCGTCACGAAGTCGGCATACGGCACGGGCGACTCGTGAGCGCCACCCGCGACGAGACCGGCGATGTGGGCCATGTCCACCATCATGATGCAACCGACCTTGTCGCAAATCTCGCGGATGCGCTTGAAATCAATCGCGCGCGGATAGGCACTTGCACCCGACAGGAGAATCTTCGGCTTGACCGCCAACGCCTGCTCTTCCAAGGCGTCGTAGTCGATTCGTTCCGTCTCGCGGTCAACCACGTACGGCACGATGTTGTAGATCTTGCCGGAGAAGTTGACTGGCGAACCGTGCGACAGATGTCCGCCCTGGTCGAGCGAAAGCGACATGATCGTGTCGCCCGGCTGGATCGTGGCGAAGTAGACGGCCATGTTCGCGGCCGAACCGCAATGCGGCTGGACATTCGCGTGCTCGGCGCCGAACAGCTTACAGGCGCGCGTACGAGCCAGTTCCTCGGCGGCATCCACGGGCAGACAGCCCGAATACCACCGCTTCCCCGGATACCCTTCCGCGTACTTGTTCATCAACACGCTGCCGGCCGCCAGACGCACGGCGCGGGAGGTCGTGTTCTCGGAGGCGATGAGGTTGATCTCCGTGTCCTCCTGAACAACCTGCGCCTTGATGGCGGCGTAGACTTCCGGATCGGCGCGACCGAGGCCGGAGAAGTCGCTCAGCCGCTGCGCACGTTCGAGTTTCGCCCGACGGCGGGCGTGGCGTTCGGCCGCATCGAGTTCGGTTGTCACAAACGTGCGGAGAATCTCAACCGCCGTTTCGGGATTCGTGCGATCCTGCCCCAGGCAGAGCACGTTCGCGCCGTTGTGGGCGCGAGCCAGCGTGGCGTCCTTCACGTCGCGGCAGAGCGCCGCATGGACGTTCTGGAACTTGTTGGCGGCCATCGACATGCCCATGCCCGTCGTGCAGACCAGGACGCCGAAATCGGCCGTGCCGCAGGAAACGGCCTCGGCCACGGCGTCCGCCGCGTCGGGATAGTCGCAGGACTCGGCGCAATACGTACCGACATCCGTGAACGTCGCATCCTTGAACAAGGAGACGATCGCTTTCTTCAGTTCGAATCCGCCGTGGTCGGCGCCAATCACGATTTTCATGCCACGAATCCTCTCTCGGGTTAAGCCTTACTTCTTGGCGCCCTGGTTCTTGACCGCGTTGATCTTCGCGGCAATGGCCTCCTGGTCGCCCAGATAGTGGTGCTCAATCGGCTTGAAGTTCTCGTCGAGCGTGTACACAAGCGGAACGCCCGTCGGGATGTTGAGGCCCACGATGTCCGCATCCGAAATATTGTCGAGATACTTCACAAGCGCGCGGAGGGAGTTGCCGTGGGCGGCGATAACGACCTTCTTGCCGGCCGCGACGTCCTTCTTGATGACGTTTTCCCAGTAGGGCACCACGCGGTCGATCGTAATCTTGAGGGACTCGGTGAGCGGCACGTCTTCCGGCTTCTCGTTCGCGTAACGGGCTTCCTTGCGCGGATTGCGGTCGTCGTCCTCAGTCAGCGCGGGCGGCGGGACGTCAAAGGAACGACGCCAGATTTTGACCTGGTCTTCGCCGTACTTGGCGGCCGTCTCGCTCTTGTTAAGCCCTTGGAGCGCCCCGTAATGACGCTCGTTGAGACGCCAGTTCTTGACAACGGGAATCCACTCAAGATCCATTTCCTGCAACACGTGGTTGAGCGTGTGAATGGCACGCTGAAGGTAGGAGGTGTAGGCCACGTCGAACGTGAAGCCCTCCTTCTTGAGCAGTTGACCACCGGCAATGGCTTCCTTGTGGCCAGTCTCAGACAGATCCGGATTGCTCCAGCCGGTGAACAGGTTCTTGAGATTCCATTCGGATTCGCCGTGGCGGATAAGAACGAGCGTGTAACTCATGCGGTTGTCTCTCTTTCGATTGCTTCGCCCCGGCATCCCGATCGGATACCTGGAACGAACGTTTGACTTGGTTGAAAAAACGAGATGAAGTATAGCAAAATTCCCGCCCGCTCTTCAATATCGTACCGCAAAACACAACGACG
>CAZTHR010000152.1:0-1771 GCA_964613265.1 uncultured Lentisphaeraceae bacterium
ATTTTTATTACGAATAAAAAAAAAAGCGATTTTTGGATTGATTTTTCGTGCATAAAATGCGAGAATAGCCACGTTCAAAAAGGAGAAAGGAGACATGAAATGAATGTCCGAAACATATTGGCGAACGTGAAAATCGTTCCTTCGCATTTCGCGTATGCGGCGGCGCTGTCGGTGGTGGCGTACGGTGTATCCGCTGACGATTTGACGGCCTACGGTCTGCCGGCGGAAACCCGCGTCTATGCGCCGGGCAACAACGTCGCGACGAACGTAACGGAGAGAATCGAGGGCGCGGTCAACGTGCAGGCGAACACGACCTCGACCGGCGGCGGTCTCGTCACGCTTGCCAATAACACAAACACTTTCTCCGGCGGCGCGTACGTGAAGAGCGGCACACTGGCCGTGCCGAGTGTCGGTCGAGCGCTTCTGCCCTCCGCGCTCGGCCAATCCACCAAATATTCGGGGACACGCCTCGTGCTGGGCAACGGTACGTTCCACTACACCGGCCCTGCCGCTACGCTTGACGGCGACATCCTCATCAAGTCAGACCAGACTCTTCACGACGGATGTCGTCCCGTTGTGATGAAAGTCGACAAAGAACTTGTACTCACAGGACAGGTGAAGGTCGATGGGGCGAACTCGGCGGCGTTCATGAAAAGCGGCCCTGGCACGTTGATCCTTCGTACGCGAACGGCCGGCGTCCAGAACACGTTCGCCAGGGGTGGACAGATCACCTTTGGTAACGGCTACATCAACGCGCCCGCGAACGGAGACAGCCCCATGGCGGCGGTCTCCTCCTTTCAGGTCACGGACGGTCGGTTCGTGATCGATACGCCAAATACGGTGACGAACGTATTCGGTTCGCACGAAAGCGGTATCGGCATCCGCTCCACGAGCGAGGCCAACGGCGAGACGGCCGCCTATCTAGATATCTACGGCGGCGTCAACAGGTTCGGTAACTGGCTTTGCGCGGCCCGCAACAACGGCGACACGACGACTGCGCCGCAGGGACGGCGTTCGGAAATCACCGTCTATGGCGGCGACAGCTCTGCGAACAACTTTGGCCTCGCCTACTGCGCCGACAACAAACAGAACTATACGATGACAGGCGTGATGACCGTCCATGGCGGACGCCTTGGTTGTGGGACGCTTCGTGTCGATCACACGAAAAGTCGCGGCGAGGTCAACGTGGATGGTGGCCTGTTCGACGTCGGTAACGCACTCATTTCCCATTTAAATCCAGGGACGAAATTCACGGCGAACATCTCGGGGAACGGCGTCTTTCAGGCCACTGGCACGTTCGACGCGAGTGAGCAAGGACAGTCCACCGTGACGGTCAACCTTTCGGAAAACGGCATGTTCGACTGTAACGTCTTCAAGGCCTCAAAAGCGGGCGGTACGATCGTCATCCACGCGAACGGCGGCACGTTGCAGATGCGCGGCGACTGGTCGGCCGGCACGTGCCGCGTGGGGGCGGCGGGTACGACGATCCGTTCGCACAACGCCGAGACGCGTCAATGGTCGCTGCCGCTCCAGTCCGAAGAGGGGTTTGAGGACGGTGGCGTCGACGTGACGGGGGTGGGCGAAATCGATTTCAATTCCGCGATTACACTCCACGGCGGGCTTCGCGTCCACGATGCGGACGTGGGACTGAAAAACGCCGCGTGTAACGCCGTCGTCGAACAGAAGGGGACGGGCGCGATCAAGACGTTCAAAACGCCGGTCACACTGTCCGGCCTCGTACAGGCGGATACGGCGACGGTGAAGATCGGCT
>CAZTHR010000152.1:1871-5318 GCA_964613265.1 uncultured Lentisphaeraceae bacterium
CGACGACGAACGGCACGGAGTACGCCGGCGAACTGGAAATCAATTCGGGCGCGTTCCGCGTTCGGAACGGATTCCTCTGCCTTGCCCGCAACAACGGATGGACGGATACCCAGGCGAACGAATACCTTGAGTCCAAGCTCACGCTCAATGGCGGATTGCTGGAAGTGGCGAAGTTCATCCTCGCCTATGACAATGCCGGGCGGTCCAAGACGCGACCCGTGATGACGATCAATGGCGGCACGTTCCGCCAGACAGCGACCGACGACGCCAGCGCGGTGCGTTTCGGCAACGCCTACGGGCGCGGATGCGATGCGTCGTTCATCGTGAACGGCGGACGCGCTGAATTCGCGGCAAGGGGATTATTCAACTACAGTGGACAGGGGTCTCCGAACGTCGTCTTCGAGATGAAGGGCGGATTCGTTGACTTCGCCGGCGGGGTCAATATCGCCCCAGCGCGTTCCTGCCAGTTCAACTTGAACGGCGGCACGCTGCGCGTCGTGGGCGGATTGAACGCGGCGGACACGAAGACGACGATCACATGGGGCGGGACGACGTTCCGTCCGGTCGCGGGCGCGGACGTGTCGATAAGCGGATTCGGTTCGCCTACGCTGAACGCGGGCGGCATGGTCGTCGATACGACGGAACTGACGGGCGGCTGGCTGAACGTCCATTCGGCGTTCGCCGGCGAAGGTGGCGTCACCGTGTCCGGCACGAACACGAGCCGTGCGGTCTGCTTCCGGTCCGTCCAGACGTTCACGGGCGACGTGGTGGTGAACGCGGGCGCGGGCGTGGCCGTTGCGACGGGGATGCTGCCCACGCAGACTGTGCGTGTGAAAAACGGCGCCGCTCTTTGGACGACGGTTGGAGGGAGTTCTTCAGTGGACGGCGACGTCGGAACGCTCGTATTGGGCGAAGCGGAGTCGGATGTCGTGACCCTGGGTGTTTTCCTGAAGGATTCGGGCGAATACGTGCCGCTCGTTGTGAAGAATGGATTGACGGTGAACGGCACGGTCAACGTCGCCGTACGGCGGGTCGGACAGACAACGCTGTCCGCACCGGTCGACGGGACGCAGCCTATCCTGCGCGCGCCGAAGGGGTTGATCGATGCGAAGAAGTTCAAAGTCGATCAAACGGCGTTCCCGTCCGTTCAGGTCTCGTTCACGGTGGACAGTTCGGCGAGCGGATATGACACGCTGATGATGAGCACGACGGCGAATGACGCGCACGTTCACACGTGGAAGGCGTCGGGTGATGGCGCCTGGAATGTGCCGGACAACTGGTCGTCACTGCCGGACGACACGGCGGGCGACAGGATTGTCTTCCCGTCGACCTTCGCGGGCGGTACGGTGTCGATGGCGGGCGCGGAACACACGCTGGCGGCGATCTCGTCCGCCGGCGATGTCGCGCTTGTCAACGGTGCGCTTGCGTTTTCGAACGTCGATGGAAACGTATCGGTTGCCAACGGAACGCTGACGTTGCCGGACGTTTCGTGCGAACAGACATTGCGCGTGGATGTCGAGAAGGGGGCGACGGCCGAGTTCACGGGGAAGACGGCGGCGGCGAAGGGAATTTCCACGCCGAAGACGGCGGACGCGGGCACGATCCGCGTGACGGGTGAGCTACAAGGCGACATCACGATCACGTCGGGACGTCTTGAAGCGAAACCGTCCGCGCTGGGCAGGCGGACGGTCGCGCTCACGGGTACGACGCTGCGTCCGACGGAATCGGGCGTCTCGGTGGCGAACTTGGTCGGCACGGGCACTAACACCGGATGTGCAATCGACGTGCCGGAAGGGGTTGAGTTCGTCCATGCGGGCGAATTTGCAAGCAAACGCTTTTTCAAGATGGGTGCCGGTACGCTTTGGCTTACGCCATCGACGACGGACTGGAAGATGTCCGATGCTACGAGTTCCACCATTTCTAGCAAACAGGTGATGATTCCCGATAACGGCGATGTCCCGTTCGAGGGCCTTGGTAGCGTGGCCGTCCTTGGCGGACGATTGGTGATGGGGCGTGCAGGCGAGACAATTCACGCAAACAATGGCGAGTTCTGGGTGGGAAGTTGTCCGACGTTCGGCGCGGACGGCAAGGTACTGGACGCCACGTTGGACTTCTACGACGGCAATCTTGAACACCAATCGTTTTTGGGGGTTGGCCGCAGTTGGGGCATCTCGTTCGGCGATCTCGACCGCCAGCCCGTCTACACGCTCAACCAGTACGGTGGGACGATTTCGGCCGTTTCGTTCGTTATGAACTGGGACAGCAAGCAAAAGCAGAGCGTTCATGCCGTCTACAATATGTACGGCGGTTCGCTCACGTTCAAAAGCCGTTTCGCGATGGGATCGCACCGCTGTATAGATTCGGCGACGGTGGCGAAGTTCGGGGAGAATGTGTGCGATTTCAACCTCTATGGTGGAACGGTGACGTTGACTGGCATGAACGAAGGGGCTTCGCTCTCTGGACACAATGGCGACGGTTGCCTTGGGCGACTCAACCTCTATGGCGGGACGTTCCAGTCGGACGTCAATCTCCAGATTACAAAGGGCGGTCAGTTTGCGAAGGGCGCTCTCCTGCTCGCGGGCGGTACGCTGATTGCGTCGAATTTGACGCAGAACGTCGGTACATCCACGATCACGTGGGACGGCGGTACGTTCCGTCCGAAGGCACGTGACCAAAAACTTGGCGGCATGACGACAAACCAGGTTGCGGCGGGCGGCGCGGTCATCGACGTGTCGCTTGTCGATGGCTACACGATCGATCAGACGCTGACGCACGATCCGTCCTGTACGGGCGTGGACGGCGGTCTGACGAAGACGGGCGCGGGGACGCTCTTCCTTGCGCGGCCGATGGCGTTCACCGGCCCGTTGTCTGTGCTGGGCGGTGCGGTGGACGTGAAGGGGGAGACGGCGTACGAACTGGCCGGCGTGGAAGGGTGCGGCCGCTTGACGAACGGCACGGTCGTCGTGTCCGGCGCGGTGGCGCCGCGTGGTGCGGATGCGGAGACGACGGGGACGGGGAACGTCCTGACGGTCGATTCGCTCGTGTTCGGCGCGGGCGCTAGCTGGCGCGTCAATACGCGCGTGAGCGAAACGGCGGACTGCACGGCGGATTTGTTGCGGACGGAAGATTCGCTGACGGCGACGGATCCGGTGACGGTCGATTTCCAGCGCACGGTTGACGATCCGCTTCCGAACGGTTATCGGGCGCAAATCGGCGTGTTCGCCACGAAGCCGACGACGCACCTGCGGTTCAAAGCCGTCAACCACGGTCTGACCCGTGGTCGTACGCTCGTCGTCCGTTATGAAAACGGCGGCACGGAAATTTGGGCGACGGCCATTCCATCCGCGTCCGTTATCATCTTCCGCTAATCGGCGTCGAATATAAAAGGGCGGCCACGGCCGCGAACACGTCAGGACGGATTCTCCCCGTCCTGACGTGTTTTTTTGC
>CAZTHR010000153.1:0-5284 GCA_964613265.1 uncultured Lentisphaeraceae bacterium
GTCACGCGCGGTTCGGAAACGTGGACGCTCGCGGGCGATTCGCCGAATTTTTCGGGACGTTTTGAAGTGAAGGAGGGGAACGTGAACGTGACGGGGGCCCTGGGACCGAACGTCAAGATTGAGAACTGGGAGACGGGGACGTTCACGGTCGCGAACGACTTGTCCGTTGCGGCGGTGACGCCGAGACCGAATGTCTCCTCTATCGCCGCCGTGGGCGGCGTCGCGCTGGCGGACGGAAAGACGCTGACGGTGACGGGCGGCGGCACGTACCGTTCACGCCTGTCCGCCGCGGGCACGCTCGCGCTCGACGCCGTTGGCAAGACGTTGACGCTGGCCGGCGCGAACACCCACACGGGGACGCTGGACGTCCGCGCGGGGACGCTCGTCGCCGCCGATTCGGACAAGGCCGCCTTTTCGGGCTATCCGGAAGGGCTTGTCAGCCGCTATTCGTTCGACGGTGAACTGACGACGGACGACTTGGGCGTGAACGATCTGGTTGTCGCGGTCGGTGCGCCGACGCAGGTGACGAACGGTTTGGGTGGCTCGCGATGTGTGCGCTTCGACGGCGCGTCGAAGATGGAGACTGTTGCGAACAGTTTCATTGAAGGCAAGACGCCGTTCACGATCGCGTTCTGGGTGCGTACGACCTCGACCGACACGTGGACGGCGGGCGGCACGTTTCTGAATGTCGGACAATGGTCGTCGGCGGGTAACATGGCGATCTCTCTCGGCGCGACCTCTGCCGATGGCTATGGGGTTGGCACGCTGATGACATTGTGCGGAAACTGGTGGTGGAATGGGGGCTGGCAGAACGGCGCCTGGCGGCATTACGCGCTCACGTTTGACGGCAGCATCCTTCAGTCTTACGCGAACGGAACGGCGGGAGATGCCAAAACCAAGGATTGGAACATCGTCAAAACGAAGATTAGTTTGGGCAACAAGGTTGTCGCCGACTACGACGAGATGCTTGTCTTTTCGCGCACGCTGACGACGAACGAAGTGCAGAGCCTTTATCGAAATCCCTTCCCGCAGCCGACGGCGGAGGCCGTGACGGCGCCGTCGCCCGTTGCGCATTGGGCGTTCGACGAGGCGGACAATCCCGGCAAGGACACGAGCGGTAATGGGTTCGATCTCACTGTCTGCGGCGGTACGCTGAATGGGGTTGTGGATACCACGACCTACGGACGCGCCGTTCGGTTCACGCCGGGCAGCGGCTACCTGAAGTACGACGGGACGGGGCTGCCGCCGGGCTTTCCCTCCGGCAACGCCTCCTTCTCCGTCAACATCCGCGTGGCGAACTGGAGCGCGAACAATGATTGCGACATCTTCTCCATGGGCGACGTCACGCAGACGGGCAAGAGTTTCCGCGTTGGCAACGGCAACTATCCGAAACGGCTCGGCTATTCGACGACCGCGAAGTCGAGCGGTATCGATCCGCTGATTTCGGGTGTGCCGGGGGCAGACTACGTGGTCTTCACGTTCGTCTACGACGCGGATGCAGGAACGATGACGTGCTATCGGGATGCGGTGAAGGTTCACGAGCCGGCCGCTGTCACGACGGACATCGACGCGCAGGGGACGGTCTACCTCGGCTACAATCCGGCGAATCCGAATGGGCGTACGGAGAGCAAGCTGGACGACGTGCAGGTCTTTGCCGAGGCGCTTTCCGCCGCGCAGGTTCGCCGTCTCGTGCAGTCGCTGGAGACGGGGACGGTGCCGGGCCCGCTCTCGGGTTCCTCGGTGGTCGTCCGCGAGGGCGCGACGTTCCGGACGGCGTTAACGTCGCTGGCGACTGTGGCGTGTCTCTCGGGCGCGGGGGATGTCCTGGTGGAGGCCAATGGTTCGCTTGCGACGGCGGGCGTTTCGAATTTCACGGGAACGGTCTTCGGGCCGGGTGCATTCGCGTTGGCCGAAGGGTGCACGTTCGACTGTCTGCCGGACACGCCCGCGATCGACGTGACAGGCACGCTTAGTCTGCCGTCGGTTGCGACGGTTCGTTTCGCTGAATCGCCACAGGGAATCGCCCCCGTCTGCCTCGTCGCACGGGCCACGTCGCTCACGGGTGCGACGGATTTGTCTGGATGGACGTGCCAGATGGGCGGACAAGCCGGCCGAACCATTCAGGCAACGTTGCGGATCAAGGACAACGCTGTCTACGCGATGCGTCAGGGGCTGGTTATTCTGATTCGATAGGCAGCAGACTTGGCTTTGGAACGGTAATTTGGCATAATGATGAGAGAGAAAATGCGAATAAGCAGAAGGAAATGCGAACGTGATGAGGTGCATGAAGAAGGTTCGAGCGGCGTTGGCCGTTGTTGTGTCGCTGGCGACGGGCGTGGCCGCGTGGGCGGCGCCGGATGCGACGGCGACGGTCGCCGCTGTCAACGAGGCGCGGCCGGCGTATGGGGCGATGCTGCGCGTGCCCTGCGCGGGGGCGGAGTTCCGTCCACGCGCCTACGTCGTGCGGAACGGCGACTGGCATCTGCGGGAGTCGGCGGACGGCCTGGAGGCGGCGGCGGACGGGACGCGCCGCTTCTACATTCCGCTGCGGGCGGGGGCGAAGGGCGACGTGGACGGACGGTGCGCGTTTCGCGACGCGGCGGATGCCGTGTGGGCGGAGTGGACGCTCACGCCGCAGGCGGCGGCAAAGTGCGTTGCGCTGGAGTTGCGCGGCACGCTGCCGTGGGAAGACTACGCGGGCGGTGCATTCGTCGCGGACGGCACACGCGCCGCGATTCCGACGGTGTGTCCGAAGGGCGGGTCGTTCTTCTCGCGGGCCGTTCGCGTGCTGACGCTGGTGGATGCGCAGGGGAAGACGCGCGTCACGCTGGACTTCGGTGCGCCTCGGCAGGTCGCCGGCGAAGTGTCGGGCGATCCGAAGATCGGCGGCAAGCTGAGCCTTTGCATCCAGGCGGCGACGCGAATCGAACCGGGCGTGTCCAGCACGGTCGGCATGAAGGTGTCCGCGCCGGGCGGCATCAAGGTCGGGCCGGACGGCAACTACGCCATCACGGCCGGGAAGGACTGGATTCCGTTTGCGCCGGCGAAGACGATTCGTGCGGGTTCGCCGCTCGACTTCTCGGCGATGCGTCCGACGGAAGCCCCGGCGGGCAAGTGGGGGCGAATCATCGCGAAGGGCGACGACTTCGTCTTCGAGAATCGTCCGGACGTTCCCGTGCGCTTCTATGGCGTCAACCTCTGCACGGGCGCGATCTGCCCCGAGACGAAGGCCGACGCGGACGCGCTCGCCGAGCGGCTGGCGCGGATGGGCTACAATGCCGTGCGCATTCATCATCAGGAATACACGCTGCTGGGCAAGAGCGGGAGCAGCGTGGCGCTCGACCCCGAACGGGCGGCGCGGTTCGACGCGCTCGTCGCGGCCTGTGTCCGGAACGGACTCTACATCACGACCGACCTTTTCTGCTCGCGCACGTGGAGGATTCCGTGGCGGGACGTCGGGTTTGACCGGGACGGGCTCATCGGCATGGGTGACTTCAAGGCGCTTGTGCAGGTTCACAAGGGCGTCTACTCGAACTACCTGGCCTTTGCGCGGAACTTCCTGACGCACCGCAACGTCTACACGGGGCGGACGCTGGCGGAGGAGCCGGCGCTGGGCTGGATCTCGCTCGTGAACGAGGGCTGTCTCGGCAGCAACACGGCACACCTCGAAAAGTTCGCGGTCTGGCGTGGCGCGTGGAAGGAGTGGCTGGCGGCGAAGCGTCGCGAAGCCCCCGCCGACTACGCGGACATTCCGGAGACGTTTCCGCGCGACCTGCAGGCGGCGTCGCGTCACGCCGTCGCGTTCAAGTTCTTCCTGGCGGACACCGAGACGCGCTTCGCCGAGCGGACGCGGCGATTCCTTCGCGAGGAACTGGGGTGCAAGGCGCTCCTCTGCAACATGAACGGCGTGTTCCATCCGATCCACTGCCACGCGGCGCGCGTCAAGTCGTACGACTACGTGGACGGGCATTTCTACGTCGATCATCCGAATTTCCTCGGACAGGACTGGAAGCCGCCATCCACGGCCGGCACGGGCAACCCCGTCCGGAACGCGATGGGCGCGAACTATCCCGCGTTCGCGCACGAGTGGGGCAAGCCGTTCACGATTACCGAGTGGAACTACTGTGCGCCGAACCCGAACCGCGTCTGCCAGGGGCTGCTCGTCGGCGCGGCGGCGGCGTTCCAGGGTTGGGGCGGCATGTGGCACTTCGATTTCGCGGGGAACACCAAGCAGTACACCTCGCCGGAAACGGTCGAGCTGGGGCCGTTCGTCATGACGGGCGACCCGGTGATGCGCGCGGCCGATCTCGCGGCGATCTGCCTCTACCTGCGCGGCGACCTCAAGGAGGCGAAGAATCGCTACGCGAACGTCATCCCGGCAGAAGTCTTCGCGCGGCCGACGGACGTCAGCCCGTCCGAGGATACGTGGCATTTCCTCAACTGGTTGACGTGGTACGGCAAGGTCGGCTCCGTGACGAGCCGCTCGTTGCCGGAGGGCGTGCGGGAGGTCTTCCGCTATCCCGACGACTACCTGAACAAGAGCCTGGACGCGGTGCGGCGTCGGTCGGTCGGCGTTGGGGCGGACGATCCGCTGCCGGCGGCGTGTGACGGCGCGGTGCGCGTCGATGGCGTGAAAGGCTCGTTCCTCGTCGAGACGGATCGCACGTGCGGTGGCTTCGTGCCGTGCGGCGACTTTGCGTCCGGTCCGCTGAACGTGCGCGCCGGCAACCTGCCGACGGCCCTGTGGGTCAGCGCGCTCGACGGACAGGCGATTGCCGCGTCCAAGCGTCTTTTGCTCGTGCATCTGGTCGACATGGTCGGCACGGACATCACGTTCACGGACGAGTCGCGCCGGATTCTCTTCAACTGGGGACGTGCGCCGCAGCTTGTGCGCAAGGCGGCGGCCGACGTCGAACTGGCGTTGCCCGCCGGGAACTGGCGCGTGCAGGCGCTCGCCGAGGACGGATCGGTTCGCTACGACGTGCCGTCCCGCTACGAAAACGGCCGTCTGACGTTCACAGCCTCGACGGACGGGGCGGATGGCTCGGCGACGTTCCATTACGTGCTGTCCCTCGCCGCGTCGGCGGAGGCGTCCGTCGCGGCTTCCACCGTCGCGCCGTCGCCGTTTCGTGCGGGCGAGCGCGTCGCGTTCTTCGGCGATTCAATTTCCGAAGCGGGCAACCAGACGTTCTACACGGAGTACCTGACGGCGATTCGTCATCCCGGACAGGGCGTGCGCTGCGCGAACATGGGCCGGAGCGGCGACACGAGCTGGGGCGGCGCG
>CAZTHR010000154.1:0-5272 GCA_964613265.1 uncultured Lentisphaeraceae bacterium
CACGGGGGAATCCCACATCGGCACGTTGCGCAACGTCGTCACGACGGCGTCCGGCGAATCGCCGTTCGAAATCGACGTGCAGTCCGCCGGAATCTCGAACATCCGCCCCGTGATCATCTCAACCCACACGGGGTTCTCAATGCGGCCGGGAATCGCCAGCGTCACGCGGTCGAACTCCAGCGCGTTGGACGGCGTCCGGTTCGCGTACCAGTAGCACCAGGACGGATGGCCCTTGCGCGTAAACTTCGCGCACGTCAGCCGCCGCCCCGCCGTGTCACGCGGATCGGCCCGCCGCTCGATCGTGAAGCCGGCCGCCGTGACGAGCTTCACAGGGCGCGTCTCGTCGTCGAAGTAGCTGAACACGTTCTGCATCGCGTAGAAGCTCGGCCGACGGTAGACGAACTCCTTGAGCAGGTTCGAGCGCACAAGCCCGAAGCTCTGGAGCATGAACGTGTACTTGAGGTCGATCATCGTGAAGACGCTGGACGGAATCGACCGCGCGGCGTCGCCAATCGTGCGGCGCAGATTCCACTTCGCCTGCGAATACTCCGTCCATTCGATGTTGGCCAGCGCATGGGCGAACTCAAGCTGGGACGGACACCCCACCTCGCCCTGGTAGACGTCGAACGCCGGCGAATAGCTCTTCACGAGCTTGCGCAGCGGCTCGGCCAGCCCCGCGTAGGAGTCGTCCGGATTCCCCCAGTACGGATGGTAGATGAACCGCGAGCCGAGGTCGAGCGCGTTCTCCTTTTTCAGGCGTTCGAGCACGGTCGTGTAGTCCTTCGGATAATTGATCGCCGTGCAGTACAGCTTCGCCGTCGGCTGAATGGCGCGAATCGCCTTGCCCGTGCGGTAGAACATCTCGGCGTACTCCGGGCCTTGCCCGAACGGCTCATTCCAGATTTCCCATTCGTCCACCACGTCCATGTAGCGGCGCACGCACGCCTCGCAATAGCGAATCCACGCCGCAAACGCCTCCGGATCGTCCGTGACCTGCTTGACGCGCATCCCCAGACGGAAGTCGCTGCCCCACACGGGGTTGCCGTAGCTCAGGCAAATCCACGGCTTCACCCCCATCGCCGCCATCTCGCGCACCTGCGGGTCGAGCCACGTGAAATCGTACACGCCCTTCTCCTGCTCCGTCTTGGCCCAGCCGCTGAAAAGACGGCCATGCTTCGCGCCAAGCATCGGCAGGAGGAACTTGTAGGAGTTCCAGTCCGCGTAGTCGCGATCCATCGTCTCGCAGCCGATCGACCACGGCGACGACTTGATTTCGGCCGCCGTCCGCGTGGGCAGCCGCCCGATTTCGCGCAGTCCGTCGAACTTCAGGGCGTTGAGCTTCTTCCACGTCGGACACGGCTTCTCGCGTTCCAGCGAGGACTTGAGGGCCGTGGGCATCTTGCCGTTGTCAGACCAGGCGTCCCAGCTCGTGATCTTGTCCGCGTCCTTGAACGCCACCACCTTCGCCCGCGCGGGCTTGGCCGTGGCGGCCGCCGCGCCGTCTTTCGCGCGGACCGAATAGAGCTGGCCCCCGATTTCGCGGATGCCGGCGATCGTCTCCCAGTAGGGCGTGTCGCAGACGTCCGTCCAGCCAACCTGCATGTTCTCGCCGTCGAAGCGTCCGCTCGTGGCCTGGTCGGAGAACTGATGCCAGTGGACGCCCACGAAGAGCGGATGCTCCAGCGCGGAGCGAACGTAGTCCTTGTAGACCTCCGCGCGTTCCGCCTGATCCTTCAAGAGGATAAGTCCGGGGCAGAACGGCCCGCGGTCGAGCGCACCGAAGTGGAACTCGCCGATCAGCACGGGCTTGTCAACCCCGTCAGGCAACTTGAACCCGCGCAGATGCCGCGTATAGATGTTGTAGCTGAGCACGTCGCAGTACTTCGCCGCCGCGCGGACGGTGAACGCGGGCGGCGCCGAGCCGGCCCAGCGACAGCCCATGTAGAGCTTGCCGGGCGCGGCGCGTTTGAGCTCTTCGCGAATGATGCGGTAGTACGCCTCGGCGATTTCCATCGAGAACGCCTCCAGATCGGCCTTTGCGCCATCCAGCGCGGGGGCTTCCGTCGAAGCCAGCACGGCCTCCCAGTCCGCGTAGCGCGTCTTCCACTGCGCGTTCAGTTTCGCCACGTCGCCATACTTCGCCTGCAGCCGGTCGCGGAAGACCTTCTTGCACGGCTGGTCGGCGGGCGACTTGAGCGTGGAGAGCGCGAGGGAATGCGCCTCGCCCCAGTGGTGTTCGTTGTCCACGAAAAGTCCGAAGCACCAGGGATCCTGCATCACGTCGCGGTGGATCTCCGTCTGACGCCGCGCCTCGGCGCGGAAGGACGGATCGAACGGATCGCAGAAATCCCACCAGCCGCCCTTGTGGCCGGCGATCGGACGCGAATGAATCTCGAACCGGTCGGTGTAGGGCGTGCGATCCATCAGGCAGATCTTCTTGTCCGAGGAGTTGGCGATCGTGTTGCAGCCCCAGCTGCGCAGACGGCGGTGCGCGAGGTCGGCCCAGGTGTCATACCAGCCCTTGCCGTACTTGCGAGCGATGTTGCGCGCGGAGAAGTCGTAGATCCGATGCATCTTCCAGCGAGCGTAGTAGGGGAAGAGCAGCTGGTCGTGCGTCGAGTAGAACTCGGCGTCGGGCGCGTCCTTCGCGGGCAGGTTCTCGAACCAGTCGTCGTGTCCGTCCAACGCCGTCGTGGCGCTGCTGGGCGTGACGCGGACAGGGCCGTGGCTCCACCAGAGATGGCCGTCGGGATCGACAATCCACCACTTGCCGTTCCACTTCGTCGTCGAGAAGCCGCCCGTCTTCGGCAGCTGCGGGCCGTCCGCCCAGCCGCCCCACTTGTCCCAGCCCGTCGGCCCCGGATGCGCGGCGAGGTCTTTCGCCTCCTTCTCGCGCTGGACGGCGAAGTCGGCGTCCGAATGAACCTTGTCCGGCCATTCGCGGTGCTTGAACTGTCCGTAGACGTCGATGAACGGGAAGAACTCGTCCGGCGTCATCCGCGCGAACGCGGGAACGTCCTGCGTGCGAATCGGCTTGCCCGTCGCGACAATGCGCTTCACGCGCCACGTGTGCGGACGGCGCGGCGTGTTGATGTAGACGGCCACTTCCTTGACCGCCGCGCGATCCAGCTGGTCGACGCGGACGCCTTTCGGCCGCGCCCCCCAGACGTTGTCGCCCTCAGGCGGAATCGGCTGCCAGATCATATACGGCAACGCCCACGTCCGCACGCGCGTCAGCTTCTGCGCAATCGCGTTCCAGTTCGCCAGCGCGGGCGGGAAGGTCTGTGCGCAGACCTTGTGCTTCTCGCCGCCAATCGGCAGCTTGGCAATGAAGCTGCCCGCGCCCGCCGGAACGCCCCCGGCGTTCAGGAGGCGGATCGTGTACTGTCCATGGATGCCGCCGTCGACGAACTCGACCTCGATCCGACCGCAGTCGGACAAGTCCCAGTCGCCCCGAATGGCCACGCCCGGATAGGCGTCGCTCGCGGGCGTCGTCACGGTCAGCAGTCCGTCTTTCAGCGCGAACGTGCCGCCGTCCTGTCCGCGGACGTCCGCCGGACGGGCCGTGGCCGCGTCAAAGAGCACCACGTCGCCCGCCCATGCGGCGAACGACATCCCGCACGCCAGGGCGACAAATCCAATACCTCTCATTTTCGTCATGTTCTTGTCTCCTTAAAAACGTTCATCCGAATCTACGTCGTCGGCAAGTGCGCACCGCATCAGCGGTGGTAGTAGGCCACGCTGTCCGGCGGCCGAATGTCCGTCAACGTGCCGACGTAGTGCCGCAGCCAGTGGTCGGCCTTGGGATGCGCGGCGGCGGCCGCCTCGTCAATCTCGATGCCGAGGCCGGGACGGTCGGACGGATACATGATGCCGTCGACGAACTTGACGTCCTCGTCAATGACGTCCTTGCGCCACGGCACGTCGTTGAAGAGCGTCTCGTGGATGCAGTAGCCGGGCGTCGAAACGCCAAGCGCGAGCGTGACGGCGTTCGCCACGGGCCCGGACGGATTGTGGGCGCAGAACGGAACGTGGTGCGCGTCGCAGATCGCGGCAATGCCCTTCATCGCCGTGATGCCGCCCGCATGGGAACTGTCCGGCTGCAGATAGTCGCAGGCCCGCAGTTCAATCGCATCGAGAATCTGCTGCGTCGTGTAGAGTCGTTCGCCGCAGGCAATCGGCACACGGACGCGACTGCGCACGTCTGCCAGCGCGCGCATGGTGTCGGGAATGACCGGCTCCTCGACCCAGTAGGGGTCGAACGCCTCCAGCGCGTGGCAGACGCGCAGGGCCGTCGGCACGTCGAAGCGTCCGTGGCACTCAATCAGAATCTCGGCCTTGCCATCCGTCGCCGCCTTCACCGCCTCGACACAGGCCAACGCCTTCTTGAAGTCGACCGGCGGCAGCTGACGGTAGTTCTTGCCGAAGGGATCCCACTTGAGGCCCTTGAAGCCCAGTTCCACCGCCGCCCGCGCCTTGTCCGCAAACTCCGCCGGTTCGCGCGCGCCAGAGAACCAGCAGTTCGCGTAGCACGGCACGCCGTCGCGGCATTTGCCGCCCAGGAGTTTCCAGACGGGCACGCCCAGCGCCTTGCCCTTGATGTCCCACAGGGCCATGTCGATCGCCGAGAGCGCGCTCATGAGCACGGGCCCGCCGCGCCAGTAGGCGTCGCGGTAGTTCTCATGCCAGATCCATTCCGTGTCGAACGGGTCTTTGCCCACGAGCGCGTGCTCCAGGTCACGCACCGCGCCGACGAGCGCATTCTCCTTGTATTCGAGCGTCCCCTCGCCGATGCCCGTGACGCCCTCGTCCGTCTCGACCTTGACGAACACCCAGTTCGTGCGAAAGCAGTCGATGACAAATGTCTTGATTTCCGTGATCTTCATAAGATGTTTCCGTGATGACTACAGTGAATTCCTGTCACGCAATTTCCAGGCGTCACCCGACGCCAATCGCCGCATCGCACAACTGTTCGGGACTCATCCACCAGTATTTCGAATCCTCTCGTTCAAGTTGGCGGTACGTCTCGGACGCATAGAATTTTCGCAACGCCGCCATCTTGGAAATGCCCATCCGCTGCGACATCAGCACAACGGTGCGGACGATTTTTCCCGGAAGGATCGACCGCAGATTCTGCTGGTTAATCATGGCACATACTCCTTGTAATCCACAAACTGAAGGCTTTCAAGCGCCTGCGCCGTGTGAAACAACACCTGGTCCACCAGTTTATAGGTTCTGAGACGCGAAATGGCCTCCGAACGATTGATGATTC
>CAZTHR010000155.1:0-5254 GCA_964613265.1 uncultured Lentisphaeraceae bacterium
AATGAGAAAACTCCAAATCCATGCCGCACACAGGTGTCAAAAATCGTGTATAATGTTTGTATTAGATAATTCTCGTTTCATAGGAGAAGAGATCAATGGACGAATCTTTCAAGAAGAAGTTACTCAAACTGACATGGGATGATTTAACAACGTGGACGAGCGGCAGAACTGTCACACGAGGAAAAGGTTATGTGTCGAACGTGGAAAACATGGTGGAAATGCCAGACGGCGCAATCGTAGCGTGCGTTCATGGAGGAATGGACTATCTCACCAGAATTTACCTCAAGTCGGATGGAACTTTGGACAGCAAATGTTCCTGCCCTGTCGGTTCTCGCTGCAAGCACGCGATCGCGCTTATCCTTGTTGCGGCCAAACGTCTAAACAGCAACAAGGACATTGATTGCTGTGATATCGATAGCGCCTATTATCAGAAAATAAAGAGTAAAACCTATAATCTAGACCTCACCACTGACGCACGGGACAAACCTTCCAAGGTCAGTGTTGTCGATGCTTATTTACGTAAACTGAACGGTGAAGCGGCTCTGGAGATCCTCAAAGAACTCGTAAATGAAATACCAGAGGTTCGCCCCTACCTCAGGGAGAAAATCGAATTATCGAATACGAAATCCTCTCAGCTTGTCAAAATCGCTAAAAAGGCAATCGAAGATGCGTCCACTGGATATTACGATGCTTGGAATCATTTCAAATTTCCGGATTATAGCAAGGTGGAAAAGTGTTTTCGAAAACTTGATGCCATCGGTGACTGGAAATCGTTACGCGATCTAGGCTTTGATTTGCTTGAACAAGCACAACACCAAATTGAATGCTCAAACGACGAAGGCGAGTTTTCTTACCATGTGGAGAACTGCCTTGCCATTGTGACGGATGCGATTACGAAAAGCCCACTTTCGCCGATTGAAAAGGCCAAATGGTCTCTTGAGTTTGAAAATAAAGACTTATACTCGTTTTCAGACGTGGCAATGGCACGTTTTTTCGCGAAAGACGCACTTTCAAAAACAGAATGGAGCGAAATTGCAGATTTTCTTATCATGCGCTACAAGGACTGCCTGAACGCGGCGGATGTCGAATCTTCCTGCGAACAAAATCGCTTGTGTGACAAGATTTCGCGGGCGCTTGAGTATGCAGACCGTCTAGAGGACATGGTCAAACTTCGCATTGATTCCTTGGAGAAAACGCATGATTACCCAGAACTCGTCCAACTCCTTATTCAATTGAACAGACCGAACGAAGCCGCCGAATGGTGTCTAAAGGGAATCCGCGCGATCGAAGAAAAGTGGCCATATAAATCAAATAGCCTTCGCAGGTCACTTCAGTCAATTGCAGAAAAAGACGGTAACATGTCCCTCGTGGCTGCCTATGAAGCACAGTTCTTTTTTGAGTGGCCATCTTTCGAACATTATGAAACGCTCCGTACAAAATGCAGAAAAAGTGGCGATTGGAAGACGGTACATATGTTCATTCTGGGATTTCTTGAAAACGGAAAGCGTCCAGAAGGCATGAAGGGTTGGCCTTTTCCAAAACTCAATTGTCCGATGACAAACAAGCCGCAATACATGACCTTTCCAAACTACGAACTTCTCACGAAGATCGCATTGTCTGAAAAAAGGTACGCAGACGCAATCCGTTGGTTCAAGGCTGGAAATCCTGATTTGCTCGAGTTTATGGGCTGGAAGGTAGCCAAGGCTATAAAAAAAGAGTTCCCAAACGAGGCGCTTGCCATCTGGAGACAGTTAATCAAAACAAACTGTACACATGTTGCACAATATGCCTACGATGTGATCGCACGGGCGTATTCCGAAATGCGACCGGTCATGAAGGGGCTAAAGCAGGAAGTCGAATGGCAAAATGAAGTCCTACACATGAGGGAAACATACAAACGTCGCAAAAACCTCGTCGCGCTTCTTGATGGGCTACTTAGTAAAAATTGTACAAAACACGTCAGCAAGAGTATCCTCGACTGACTGGCAAGGTATTTTACGGGTCTTTCGCATCCATCCCGATCTGTGCTATACTGGCGGGCATGGAATTCAAACTTGACGCATCGTGGCGGCGGGAGCTGCAGGATCTGTTCGCCCGGCAGACGAGCCGGGATTTGCTGGCGTTCGTTTCAAACGCCTATGCGCAGGGCGAGGTCTATCCGCCGGCCGACTGCGTGTTCGAGGCGTTCAACCGAACGCCATTCGACCAGGTGAAGGTCGTCATCCTCGGTCAAGACCCCTATCCAAACCCGCATCAGGCGCACGGTCTTTGCTTCTCCGTCCCCGACGGCATCCCCCTTCCACGCTCGCTCGTCAACGTCTACAAGGAACTGGAAGCCGAATACCACACGCCGTTTCTGAACCGGTCGGGCAACCTCTCCCATTGGGCAGACCAGGGCGTCCTCCTCCTCAACGCCACGCTCACCGTCGCCGCCGGCCAGACGGGTTCACACCAGCGCAAGGGCTGGGAGGAATTTACCGATGCCGTCGTGGAACGCCTCGCCGACCGGCGCGACCACCTCGTCTTCCTCCTCTGGGGCGCATTCGCGCAGAAGAAAGGCGCGGTCATCGACCGGACACGCCACCTCGTACTGGAGGCGGCGCACCCGTCGCCTCTATCGGCCCGGCGCGGCTTTTTCGGCTGCGACCACTTCCGCAAGGCGAACGCCTATCTGACCGAACACGGCCGCGCCGCCATTGCGTGGTAGCGCGGTCGTCCCGCCCCCGATCAGTAGATCTTGTTTTCCGTCCCCGTGCGCAACCGCGCGATGTTCGTGCGGTGCTTGTAGATCGCGAACGCGGCAATGGCCGCCACGAGGACGCATTGCGCCACGTCGCCCCGTACGCCCGGCGTGCCGAGCACGGGAAACCAGACCGACACGAGCAGAAACGCCGCCGCGAGAATCGAGCCGAGGGAGATGTAGTGGGAGCGCCACACCGTGACAACGAAGATGGCGAACGCCGCCAGCACGAGACCGGGAATCAAGGCGACAAGCATTCCGAACCCCGTGGCAATGCCCTTCCCGCCCTTGAACTTCATGAAACACGTCCACATATGCCCGACAACCGCCCACGCGCCCGTCATCAGCGCGAGGTGGGGGACGTCCGGGAAGAGCAGTTTCGCCGCCAACGTCGGCACAAGCCCCTTGAGAAAATCGCAGAAGAACGCGAGGAAGCCCCAAGCATGGCCTACCGTACGATAGACGTTCGTGGCGCCGATGTTCTTCGACCCGACCGTCCGCACGTCGACGCCGCGCATTTTCCCAATCAGGAAGCCGAACGGGATTGCCCCACACAAATACGCCCCCAGCGCAAAAACGGCATAGACCGCCGCATTGTTTGTCATCCACTGTTCCATCGTCATGTTCCTTTCACGTTCAGTTCGTTCCGACCTTCGCCTGTCCGACGTGGTCGCGACCAATATACTCGCACGGGGCTTTTGCGGCACAGAGGCCGCACACGAAACGGAAACCATACCAAAGGTGCGAAACGAAAATACCCAGCGCGGTCGCCCCCCACATGAGCGGGTTGAGCGTGAACGCACTCGCCAGCACGCCCACGGCATAGATCGCCATCGGCAGAGCGAAGAGCACCGCCGCCCAAGCGCCCGCCTGTCCCGCCGCCGCGCCCCAGACGCCCCACGCGACCGCCCCGCCCGTCAGCAGAAGCGCATAGACCAGAAACGCCGTCGGCACGAAGTACGCCAGATGGAACGAGTTTTCCGGGAAACGCTTGACGAAATAGCCGCGATGGAATCCATAACGCCCCAACTGGCGGAGATGGGGGCCGAACAGTTTGCGCCGATGGTGGTAGACGATCGTCCACGGATCGTAGACGATGCGCTTCTTTTCGTCGCAGACGATCGACTTGCAGAGCAACGTGTCCTCGCCCGGCCAGAAGTCGGTACGATAGCCACCGAATTTCCGCAACAGCGACGTCCGCACGAACAGGTTGCAGCTGGGATAGTCGTCCACATCGCACAATACGCGCCCACCCACGTAGCGGTAACGGTACGTCCCGCTCACGAGGACGCTTTCGTAGACGCGCCCGCCCGCGCGGGCGAGAAAACCGTCGCCCGGCGGCGTCACGCCCGGCCCGCCCACGCCGCCAATCTCGGGATCGCTGAAATACTTGACCGCGTTGCGAATCCAGTTTGCTTCCGGATAGGCGTCGTCGTCAATGAACGCCACCACATCGCCCGTCGCCGCCTGAATGCCGACGTTGCGCTTCTCCGCCGGCCGCACCTTCCCCGTCGGCAGGACACGGAGACGAATGCGCCCCAACCGTTCATCCGCAGACGGCACTGTCATCTCGCCGTCCGGCAGGACGATGACCTCGAAATCGGGATACGTCTGTTGGCCGAGCGCCGCCAGACATTCCTGCAGCATCCAGCTGTCGGACGGACAGGCAATGACCACGCTCACAAAGGGAGGATTCGCCAGCGGCGGCGGCACTTCGACTTTCGCGTAGTAACGCAACAGACGCAGCCGGTAGAAGACGGCCAACGTGTCTTTCACCATGTCACGCACCGTCCGCAGTTTGAGCGCACCGAACTTCTCGCCGAAACGGATCTTGACGGGCGCTTCGGAAATCTTCGCGCCGCGCTCGCGGGCGATTGCCAGCAGTTCAAGGTCGAACGCATACGTCTTCACGAGCATCCGATCAAGCGCCGCGCCCAGATACGCCCGCTTGAAAAGTTTCATGCCCGTCTGCGTGTCCGTGACGGGAAGCCCGATGAAGAGATGGACGAGACCGAAGTAGACGGCGCTCGCCAGGCGGCGATGCCACGGGTACTGGACAGACGACTGCGGATGGCGTTTCGAGCCAACCACAATATCCGACTGCCGTTCCCGCATCGACTGGAAAAAGCCCGGCAGCCACGCCGGCGCAATGTCGAGATCGCCATCGAGCAACAACACGAACGCGCCCGTCGACGCCTTGAACCCCTCTTTGAGCGCGTTGCCCTTCCCGGCGTTCTTCTTCACCCACACGGGTTTCACGACATCCGGCCGCTTCCGCGCGGCGCGTTGCAACGCCTCCGCCGTCCCGTCGTTGCTCCCGTCGTCCACCGGCACGAGTTCATAACGGATGCCCGCTGCATCCAAACAGGCCGTCACCGCGTCGAGATTCTGTTCGACCGTCGTCGGCAAATGGTAGACAGGGAGGATGACGCTGAGCGTTTCCGCACCCAGCGTCTCCCGTACGACCGACCAGTCTGGCATCGCCTCCTGTGTCATGTCAATCCGCACTCCAAC
>CAZTHR010000156.1:0-5250 GCA_964613265.1 uncultured Lentisphaeraceae bacterium
CGCGGGCGCGAGCTCGTGCGCCTGGAGGAGATCCCCGCCGACGAACTGCGGGCGGCGGGCTCCTGCGTGTAGTGGCATATGCCCTCTGGTGTACCTTTGGGTGACAAATCATCTAGGGTTTGATAGACTACGTTCAGATTTTACATGGCTTGCAATCGGCAATTAAAAAGGAGTTTTTATGGCGTTGAATATTGTGACGGACATTGACGGGCGCGTGGCGGTCAGGAATGTCTTGATGAGCGTGTCGGACAAGACGGGGCTTGAGACATTCGTACCGGCGCTCGTCAAGGCCTGTCCGGGCGTAAAGATCTATTCGACGGGTGGCACCTACAAGACGATTGCGGACATTCTTGGCGCCGCCGCTGCCGACACGCTCGTCGCTGTGAGTGACTACACGGGTCAGCCGGAGATGCAGGGCGGACTCGTGAAGACGCTGGACTTCAAAATCTATCTTGGGCTTCTCAGCGAAACGTACAATGCCGCGCACCAGGCGGATTTGAAGCGGTTGTCCGCCCAGCCGATCGATATGGTGGTGGTGAACCTCTATCCGTTCCAGGCGACGGTCGCCCAGGCGGGCGTGACGCCCGAAATGGCGCGGACGAACATCGACATTGGCGGCCCCTGCATGGTCCGCGCGTCGGCCAAGAACTATCTGCGCGTGGCGTCCGTCACGGATCCGCTCGACTATGGCAATATTGCCAACGAACTGGCCGCGCACAACGGGACGATCGGGTTTGATACGCGCTTCCGCCTGATGAAAAAGGCCTTTGCCCATACGGCCCAGTACGATGCCGCGATTGCCGAATTCTTCACCACGCGCCCGTGGGCGGATGTCGACCAGACCTACGTGCAGCACTGAGGAGCCGCCGTTATGAAGAACCAGCTCAACCTCCTCAATCAGCTTCAGGAACTCGTGCTGACCCGTGACGAGCATCGCCAGACGGGCGATGGGTCGCACATGGATGCGCTCAACAATTCGATTGATGCGTTGATCGATCAACTCGAACCGATGTACCGGACGCTCTACATGCGTCTTTACAAAAAAGACCATGTGGTTATGTCGCCGATGGTCAACGGTTGTTGTGCCGTCTGCGGGATGCGTCTGCCGATTTCGCAGGTGCAGCAGGTGCGCATGGCCAAGCGCATTCAGGTATGTTCTTCCTGCGGCCGTATCCTCTTCAACGAGGACGAGGACGCGCCGCGTTCCAAGGCCGAGAAGCCGGCGCGGGGCGAACCGCGCAAGAGCGGGATCAGTCGTTTCTCCGCCGAAGAGCTGATGATCAGTGAACTCAAGAGCGAGAAAACGGAGGACGCGATTCGCGAACTGGCCGATGCGATGACGAAGAACGGGTTTGTCTCGAATCCTGCTGCGCTTGTTGCCGCCGCGATGGAGCGCGAGAGCGTGTTGTCGACGGCGATGGACAACAATATCGCCTTTCCGCACGTGCGCGGCGTAGAGGGGGGTGGTCTCACGTTGGCGCTCGGCGTGTCGAAGAAGGGCTTTTCCTACGACGGATCGGGCGCGAAAGTCCACTTCGTCTTTTTCAGCGTCATTCCTGTGGCGGTGAGCGCGTTCTACCTGCGTCTCATGGCCGGCCTCAGCGAAGCGTTCGCCAAGGCCGAGAACCGAGATGCGCTGATGGCGGCCACAACGCCCGCCGAACTTTGGAAAGCCCTCGTCAAGGCCACGCGCTACACGGTCAAGTAGGCGTTGCCGCATCCCATGCGGCGCGGAGATCGCAGATGGCGCGGTACGGGTCGTCCGCGCCGCAGATGGGACGGACGACGGCGAAGTTTCGCGCGCCGGCCGCTTTGACGGCGGCCAGCGTGTCGGCGTTGATGCCGCCGATTGCCACGGCGGGGAAGGGAACGGCAGCAATCATGCGTCCCGCTTGATGGGGTCCCAGCGGCGCATCGGGGATGTCTTTCGTCGGCGTCGCGTAGACCGGCCCGACGCCGATGTAGTCCGGTCGTGCGCGTCCCGTTGCGGCGGCCGCCTGTCGGGCTTGTTCGAGAGAGTGCGTGGACAGGCCGACGATTTTGACGGACGGATAACGCCATCGAACTTCCGCTACGGACATATCGTCTTGTCCCACGTGTACGGCGTCCGCGCCGACCTCCGCCGCGAGGGCGGGATCATCGTTCACAACGAAGCACGTATCCGTCCGGCGTGTGAGGGCACGGATTTTCTGCGCCGTGGCCCACACATCCGCACGAGGGACGTGCTTCATGCGCAGTTGCAACATCCGAACGCCCGCTTGGACGGCGGCGGCGGCACACGCCTCGTAACCGCTTTTCGGATTGGTCATCACGAGATAGAATCCAAAATCTTCCATGGCTAGATCCGGTTGTCCCAGTTTTTGAACACGACTTCCTGCCCGTGGGCTTTGATGGCGGCGAAGACTTCGGCGGGGGAACGGCGGTCGGTGAGCGTAAACTGCGCAACGTCCGCCGCGTGTTCACGCGCAAGCACCGTGTAGCCGCCGGGCGTCACGCGACTGCCGGCGCTCATGTTGTCCGCCGCCGTCTGCACGATTGCATCGCGGAACGCGGGCGCTTCGCGCGTGGACACGGTCATGCAGCATTGCGGGAAAACGATGCGGAACGCCAGCATCATCAATTCAACGTCGCGTTCGTCCACTTCACACGGTGGCACAAACCCGCCGTCTACCCGGCAGAAGCGCGGGAATGCGAATTGGATTTTCGCCGCATAACATTCCTTCATCAGATAGAGCGCGTGGGCGGCGAGCGACGCCGCCTCCGGCCGCCACGGCGCGAGCCCAAGAAGGAACGCGCAACCAAGCGTACGGAAACCCGCCCGGCCCGCGCGAAGTTGTGTGCCGAGCCGCCAGGCGTAGTCGCTCTTCGGCCCTGCCGGATGCATATCCCGGTAGAGCGCAGGATCGTACGTCTCCTGAAAACACGTGAGCGCTTCGTAGCCCGCCGCGAAAAGTTCGCGGTAGGCGTCCTCGGACTGCGGCGCCACTTCAAGCGATAAGTTTGAGAACGTCTTTTTGAGCATCTGACCGACTTCGCAGAAGTGCGCGACCGTGTTTACACGCGGATCTTCGCCCGCGACGATCAGGAGCGAGTCGATGCCCGAGGCGCGGATGGCCGCCGCCTCTTCGCGGATTTCATCGAGCGTAAGGTTGCGGCGGATCGTGTCCGTATGCTGGACGCGGAAGTCGCAGTAGCGGCAGGAGTTGATGCACGTGTTGCCGATGTAGAGCGGTGCGTAGACGCTGACCGTCTTGCCATAGTACTGGAGACGGGCGCGACGCGCGGCGTGGCGCAGTTCGTCGCGGAACGCATGAGCTGCCGGGGAAATCAGAGTGAGCAGATCGAACCACGTGTGCCGGTCGTTCGCCAAACTCGCACGGACATCGTTGGGCGTGACGGCGGCGCAGAAGGCTTCGACCTCTTCGGCGCTGTATTTCAGAAGCGGAAACATGCAACCCTCATTTGAAGATGTCGAACGTATGAAGAGGCGACGTGGCCACGGCCGTCCGGCTGGCGGCCGGCGGATCGGCTTCGTGCGCGAGTTCGGCGGCGTGGACGGCGAGGTTGAACGCCCGCGCCATTTTCACGGGATCGCCAGCGGCGGCCACGGCCGTGTTCGCCAGGACGGCGTCCGCGCCCAATTCAATCGCCTCTGCGGCGTGGGATGGCAGACCGATACCGGCGTCCACGACGACGGGGACGTGGCTTTGTTCGACGATGATTTCAATCATGTCGCGTGTGCGGATACCACGATTCGATCCGATGGGCGAGCCGAGCGGCATCACAGCGGCCGCGCCCGCCTCTTCGCACCGTCGCGCCAACACGGGGTCGGCATTGATGTAGGGCAACACGACCATGCCGAGTTTGGCACAAGCCGCGACGGCGGTGAGCGTCTCGACGGGATCGGGCAGAAGGTAGCGGGCATCGGGGTGGATTTCGAGTTTGATCCAGTTGAATCCCGCTGCGCGGCCGAGCTTGGCGATGCGGATGGCTTCCTCCGCCGTCCGGGCGCCGCTCGTATTGAGCATCACTTCGACCTTTTCACGGTCGATGACCTTGAGGATGTCGTCGTGCGCCGCATCGTTTTCATGGACGCGGGTGAGCGCCGTGGTGACGAGTTCCGTGCCGCTTGCGGCCAACGCCGCGCGCATGGTTTCGGAATCCGCGAACTTGCCGGTTCCCAGGAAAAAGCGGTTCGTGAACGTACGACCGCCAATGACGAGTTTTTTCATTTGATTGTCTGCCTCTTTGATTTGTCCGAGTACGCCCAAGCTTACAGGTCGCATCCGAGGAGTTCGGACACGACGGCGTTCGCCTGCAGGGCGGCGGCGAGGGCGACACGCGGGGCTTGCGGAGGACGGTCGGGTGCAATGCCACGTTCGCCGTCGCCCACCATGACGAGGTTGCGGCCGATTCGCCGAAGGACGAGATCGCCGCTCCGTCCCCAGCCCGCGATGCCGCTTGCGGCGACGATGGGGCGTCCGCACGGCAACAACGCGCCGAGAAGCGCCATTTTGGCATCCGCCGTGTCGAACGCCTCCACCACGATGTCACACGCACGAAAGACGTCCGCCGCGTGGGCGGCATCTAGACGGATGTCGCGGAGATCGAGATCGAGATCGGGTTCGATGCGACGGAGATTCGCGGCGAGCGCGGTGATTTTCTTTTGGCCAATCTGGTCGCGGAAATAGAACTGGCGGTTGAGGTTCGCGGCGGACACGACGTCGAAATCGCAGATGACGAAGCGTCGGACGCCCGCCCGTACGAGGTGCAAGGCGCAGTTGGAGCCGAGACCGCCCGCGCCGGCGATGCCGACAACGGCGTGTTCGAGAATAGACCGTTCGGCATCGGTCAGATACGAATTGGCGCCCATGGCTTCAGCCCCCCGCGACGACATGGAACACGTTCAATTCGGCGTCCGGGTCGAGTGCCAACGTGGACAAATCGAACCCCGGCCCGTAGACCTCCCCCTTGTACTCGACCAACATCGTTGAAACGTCAGTCAAACCGTGGCTTTTCAGAAAAGCCTTCACTGTCGAGGCGTCCGTCTCGCAAGACCGCCCCTGATAATAGATGCGTGTCATTCACATTCCTCCGCCGGTATTATCCGGACTCCTCCCCGCCGAGGCGGAAAGGAGATTGTCAGGTTCAAAGGGTCTAATCTCAGCCGTGAACACTCGTCCACAGCACCCCTGTGATGCGCGGTATTCTACCACATCCGCCGTACGCAGGCAATGGGTTTTCGCCGAT
>CAZTHR010000157.1:0-5195 GCA_964613265.1 uncultured Lentisphaeraceae bacterium
GCCTGTATTCCCGCCGCGCCGACAGCCTCACCGGCGCACGTGCCGTCCGCAGCACGCCACGCCGCGCCGAAGAATGGCGCTCCGCCAACCTCGACCCAGTTCCCACCATGCGCCACGTAACGCCGCACGGCGGCCAGCCACGCCAACCCGCGTTGCGGACCGTCCGTCGGCAAATACTCCCCGTAGGGATTGACGATGGCGAAACACGTGCCGTTCGTCAACGCCGCATCCAAGGCCGCCGCGTTCGTCAAACGGATGACGGAGAGTTTTCCATCCGCCGCCAACGCCCGCATCCAGTCGCCCGGCGAACACCGTGTCCAAGCCGCGCGAAAGCCCGGCCCAAAGTCGATGACGCCGACCGTGCGCGGCGCATCGGGCCGTACACTCGCCGGTTGCGTCCGTTCGGCCGACGACGGGTGAACGGGCGCGAACGCCGGGTCTTCCGCGTAGACCCAGCGTCCGGCGGACGTCTCGACGAAAGGACGCGCCCCTTCCAAATAGCCGGCCTTCACCCCGGGTCCATCGATCCACCAACCGTAGGGCGCAAGCCGTCGCCCGGCGACCGGGCGCGGAACGTCGCCGAGGTTGGCGACGACGGACACGTCGCCCCACTGTGCCGTCACCACGCCATCGTCCGTCTTGTCCGTCGGATCGAAATCCGTCCGCGCCAAAAGCGGCGCACGGTCATGGTGAAAACGAATGAGGGGTTGTCCGGCGATCCGCGAAACGACTTGTGACTGGAGGACGTGCAGCCAGTCGTACCAGATGCGATGCGGCGTACCGGGCGCGAAGGCCTTTGCCGGTCCGGCCAGCGAAAGGTTGTAGCCGAACGCGAACATCCAGGAAAGGACGCGCTCGTTCGTCACGAACGCGCCGAGATCATGCATGTAGAAGAGCGACTTGTCGTGGAACAGCCGCAGACCGATCGGCTCGAAACGCCAACTGTCGGGCGCGATTTCTTCCTTGAAGAGCGTCCGTTGCAGACCGCCCTCCGTCGGCACGGTCCGCCACGTGCAACCGCAAATCGCCGCCTGCAGGTTCGCGCAGTGATCCCAGCCATCTTCCGTGCCGAGCGGGACGATGCGCGAATCCTCCTCGTTCATGGACAGCATCCCCTCGAAGTAGGCCATCGGCGAAGGCGACGCCGCGTTGAAGTCCCAGCACCACGTCCGTGCGCCGCACTGATCCTGGAAGAGGAGGTCGACGGGGGCGTCCTGCGTGAACTCGCGAACGGTCTTGCGGTTCGCCTTCTGGACATCGGGATGCCAGAAGGTGATCTTCCATCCGTCGTTCTTCGCGTAGCGTTCGTAGTAGGGCTTTCCATTGAGGCCGATGGCCAGCGGCGCCTCGCCGGCGGCAAGGAAGGACGGCCCGCGCGGATGGTCGCACCACCACGTCGGATTCGTGTAGGGCGACACAAGATGACCCTTCGCCCGCGCAACGCGGTAGAGTTCCTGCAAATCCGCCATCGTGCCGTACCAGGCTTTGGGCGGAAGATGATCGGGATATTCCTTGTCGAATCCGCCTTTGAGGTAACACGACGGATGGTAGAGCGTCGGGATGGGCAGATCGTCCAGCAGCGTCTTCGCCTCCTGCGCGGTCGCGTGGAGATGAAGCAGCGGTGCGCGTTTGAATTTCTCCAGCGCGGACGGATCGCGGAACTTCGCGGCAAGCGGCGTCGTGAGCGTGTTCGCGGCGGCGTAGTCCGCCAGCGCCGTGTCGAGCGTCCCGCCCACGCGCACGCGGACGGCGGGCGTCCGCACGGTCGCGCCCGCCTTCGCGTACGCGGCGAACGCATGGACGTACCACCCGCCCTCGTCGTCGCCGCCCACGCCGGTCTCGCCGGGAATGAACGGCCGGGGATTCTGCCACGGCTCGTGCGGCGGACGCGGCTGGACGCCGTAGAGCGCCACGTGGCCGCCCGTGCGCGTCGCCAGTTGCGCGAAATCCGCGAACAGCGGCGGATAGGGAACGGTCATCGCGTGGTAGCGTCCGCCAACGAGCGCCGCGTAGAAGGAATAACCGCCCGTCTCAAGCCAGTTGCCGCCGGCCTTCACGTAGGCGCGGACGCGGTCAAGCCCCGCCGCGTAGTCCTCCTCCCGGTCGACGGGAAACAATTCGCCATATGGATTGAGAATGAGAAGATGGTCGTGCGACGCCAGCGCGCGGTGCAAGGCGGACACCGTGCGCAGTTCCTCGTAGACACAGCCGTGCGGGAGCGCGGCCCGCAACGTCCGCCGCCAGTCGTCCACCGTGGCGCGGACGAATCCGCCCACCTTCGGACCGCCCGCGAGCGCGATCAGCGCGACTGTCCGCCGCGCGGGCGTTCGTTCGGCCAGACGCGGCAGGAACTGCCGAACGGCGAACGTCTCCGCCGGCGGCACGGGCGTCCAGGCCGACGACCCGTCGGCCACGCCGAAGCGCCAAAGCGCACCGGCGCCGCCGAATTTTTTGGCGGACAGATACGGCCCCAGCTCGGAATCGATCAGCACGATGTCCGACTGCCCCTCGGCCGACGGCCGAATGACGGGACGCTTCCATTTGGCGAGACGGGCGACGGCGTTCGGCGAAAACCAGGTTCGCCCTTCGTCCGTCACCCGCAACGGTACGGGATCGGCGTCCATCGGCTGCATGTTGAGTCCACGCCCGTAAAGCCGAGCATAGCCGGAACCGCCCTTCTGCACCGCGTTCCACCTGCGGGGAGAACCGGGCGGAGACGGCTGAAAGTACTTCGCGTTGAACGCAAGTCCCAATCCCGAATTACCACGGCCGGGATAAACGAACTCCGCCACGTCGCCCGCTGGAAAACGCAGCCGCGCAGGGAAGTCGAGCATCAACGATTCGCCGGTTTTCGGCGTCACCTCGGCGCGGAGATCGGACGCGACGCCGCCGGCGGACGGCACGGCGACAACCGTCACGTCCGCACGGGATGAACGCCACTCAAGCCGGACATCCGTGCCGTCGCCCGTCATCTTGAACGCGCCGCCGGCAACGCCATTCGTTGCGAAGTCCGCCGCAGACAGACATGAACCGTCGCGAAAACGGATCCGCCAAAGGCCGTGTTCGCCGCTCGTCCACAGCGTCCGGCCGTCCTGTCCGACGGTCATCGCCCCCGTCCGGGCGTCGAAGGACACGCCGTCCGCGCCGCCGCAGACAAACGCCCACGCGAGACAGCCCGCGCCCAGACCACGCTTCGTCCACCACGTCCACGCCGCCCTATTCCAGTTCTTCATGTTTGAATCTCCACGTTCACGTTTCGTTTTCCAGTCTCTCCTACAAGACGGAATGTGTGCCATTTTAACGTAAACCCACCCGTGTCGGCAAGTCCAAACAACCGTCGGCACGGCCGTGTACGCGCCGGTATGGTATAATCTGCGGCATGAAAACGAACGACGTTCCCGCCGTACCCCAACCCGAACGGATTCCCGTCGACATTCTCTTCGAGGATGGCGACATTCTTGTCGTGGACAAACCGGCCGGAATGATCGTCCACCCCGCGCCCGGCCACCCGACGGGCACGCTCGTCAATGCCCTGCTGGCCCACTGTCCTCGCCTCGCCGGCGTGGGCAGCGTCGCACGGCCGGGCATCGTCCACCGCCTCGACCAGGAGACGAGCGGCGTGATGGTCGTGGCCAAGACCGACCGCGCCTATCGGGCGTTACGGACGCTCTTCGAGCGGCACGTAAAAATCGTCAAGACGTATCTGGCCGTTCTCCACGGGGCGCCGAATCCCCGCCACGGAACGCTTGAGACGTTAATCGGCCGCAAGAACTGGGACGCCCGGCGCATGGCCGTCGTCGAATCGGGCGGCGCGCGCGCCGTCACGCACTGGGAAACGTTGCAGAAACAAGGCCCGCTCGCGCTCGTCGAGTTCCGTATCGAAACGGGGCGGACGCACCAGATCCGCGTCCACGCCGCCCATCTGGGGCATCCCGTCGTCGGCGACGCGCTCTACGGCGATCCCGTGCGCGATCGTCACCTCGCCGTGCGCCCGCATCGGACGCTCCTCCACGCACTCGGCCTTTCCTTCCCGCATCCCGTAACGGGACGGCCGTTGGAGTTTCTGGCCGAACCGCCCGCCGATCTCGTCTACGCGCATTAAATCGTCCCGCATGAATCCCCGCACTTCACATCCGCTTGTCATGGATTTTTCGGGCGTCTACGCGGACGCGCCGTTCCTTCCTGAGCGCCCTTTCACCCGGCTCGACTGTCGTACGTTCACGGGAACGGACTGCTATTGCGACGCAGACGGCACGGCCGCTCTCCGCCGCGCACTCGCCCCCTTCCCGCCGCACGGCCTCCATTTCCTTGATTCGGGCAACTACCACTACGTCACGACGTTCTGGCTGGAAAAGATCGACGCGCCGTTCAACCTCGTCGTCTTCGACCACCATCCCGACACGCAACCGCCCGCCTGGGGCGATTCCATTCTCTCGTGCGGCGGCTGGATTGCGCACGTCGCCCGAACGAACCCGCACGTCCAGTCCATCCTCGTGGCCGGTCCGCCCGCCGAAGCCATCGACGGCGTGGACGAACCGTTGCGGCGGCGCATCGCCTTTCTCGACGAAGCCGCGTTGAAGGACGATCCCGCTCGATTCCAAACTGCGCTCGACGCTCTATCGTCCGTTCCCGTTTACCTCTCCATCGACAAGGACGTACTCGATCCGACGGAAGTGTCCGTCAACTGGGATCAAGGTGCGGTCGGCTGGGAGACGTTGCGCGGACACCTCGATACACTGGCCAACCACAGCCCCATTCTCGGCGTGGACGTTTGCGGCGAACCCGCGCCCGGTCAGCGCGACGCGCAAGGCGAACCGGCCATCGTCGGCAGCGCCCGCGTCAATTCTCGTCTGGCAGCGTGGACTGCGAACCTTTGCTGCGCAACTTGTGGATGATGCGGCCAAACGCCTCCAGTCCCACGAGCGCGAACAGCGTCGTCGCCACGCTCAGACCGTAGAGACCGCTCGCGACGGCCATGCCGATGCCGGCGGAGACCCACAGACCGGCGGCCGTCGTCACGCCGTGGACGGCGTGTTTGTTCACCATGATTGCGCCCGCGCCGATGAAGCCGATGCCGCTCACGATCTGCGCGGCCACACGGGACGGATCGCCATGCCCGCCGAAACCGTACTGCGAGACGATCATCATCAGCGCGGCGCCGAGCGAGACGAGCAGATGCGTCCGCATCCCGGCCA
>CAZTHR010000158.1:0-5194 GCA_964613265.1 uncultured Lentisphaeraceae bacterium
CTTTTTGATAACCTATCCGCCATTCCTGCGACCGTCTTAGGAGATTTCTCCCCGTTGCGGGCGTCCGCCAGTCTCTGCGGATGTTCGAGCCTTGCGTACGCGCGCATGCGGGTAGATGTCGGACGGTAACAGGTTCGTCTACACAAACAAACGAAAGTTCGAACAAAAATGAGCAATATTGACAAAGCGGCCGTTCGTGCCGAATTCCAGCGCCATGATCGTGACACGGGTTCTTCCGAAGTCCAGATCGCCACGTTGACGAAGAAGATCCAGCTGCTGACGCAGCACCTCAAGGCCAACAAGCAGGACCATTCGTCCCGCCATGGTCTGCTGCGCATGGTCAACAACCGCCGGAAACTCCTCAACTACTTGAAGCGCGAAGACGAGGCGAAGTACAAGGACCTGATCGCCAAGCTCGGTCTCCGTCGCTAATTTTCCAAGGAAATCTACCCCATGCAAAATGCACAGCAGTTCAAGGTGAACATCGCCGGCCAGGATCTCGTGTTCGAGACCGGGCTTCTGGCGCAGCAGGCCGCAGGTGCGGTCTCTTGTTCGTATGGCGATACGACGGTTTTCACGGCCGTGACGAATACGGACACGCCTCGCGAGGGCATTGACTTTTTCCCGCTCCAGTGCGAGTATCGCGAGAAGTTCTACGCCGCCGGCAAGTTCCCGGGCGGGTTCTTCAAGCGCGAGGCGCGTCCGACGAGCAAGGAAATCCTCACGGCGCGTATGTGCGACCGGCCGATTCGCCCGCTCTTCCCCGACGGCTACTACAACGACGTCCAGGTCAACTCCACGCTGATCCAGTCCGATGGTCTGCGTGAGGCGGATTTCCTCGCCGTGAACGCCTCTTCGGCGGCGCTCCACATCAGCGAGATTCCGTTCATGGGTCCGATCGGGTGCGTGCGCATCGGCCGCGTCGATGGCCAGTGGGTGATCAACCCCACGCACGAGCAGAAGGCGAAGAGCGACGTCGATTTGCTCTACGCGGGTCTGCGCGGCAAGTTCCTCATGATGGAAGGTTCCGCGTCCGAGGTGACGGACGAGGACTTCCTCGCCGCGCTCAAGCGCGCGCATGAAGAGGTCGAGAAGATCATCGACTGCCAGATTGAAATGCGTCGGGCGCTCGGTAAGCCGGACAAGGACATCAAGGACGTTCCGCAGCCGGCCGAGAAGATGGACTTCATTCGCCAAGAGGGCGGTGCGGCGTTGGCGGCGGCCCTGCTGATCAAGGGCAAGCTCGAACGCCAGGGCAAGGTGTCCGCCATCAAGGAAGACCTTTTGAAGAAGGTGTCTGAGAAGTGGCCGGAAATCGACGCCGTCGGGTTCGTCCATCTCTTCGACGCGCTCGAAATCGAGACGGTTCGCAAGAACGTCCTCGACAAGGGTCTGCGCATCGATGGCCGTGCCCGCGACGAAATCCGTCCGTTGGTTGCGCAGGTTGGCGTGTTGCCGCGTCTGCACGGTTCCGCCATCTTTTCGCGGGGCGAGACGCAGTCGTTCGCGACGGTCACGCTCGGTTCGAAGAAGGACGCGCAGGATCTCGATTCCGTGACGGGCGGTCCTACGAGCCAGCGTTTCATTCTCCATTACAATTTCCCGCCCTACTGCACGGGCGAGGTCGGCCGTCTTGGGTCGACGGGCCGTCGCGAAATCGGCCACGGCGCCCTCGCCGAGCGTTCGATCGCGGAAGTGCTGCCGGACGATTTCCCGTACTCGATTCGCGTGGTGTCCGAAATCATGGGGTCGAACGGTTCGTCGTCGATGGCGTCCGTCTGCAACGGCTGTCTCGCGCTTATGGACGCCGGTGTGCCGCTGAAGCGCACGGTGGCGGGCATTTCGATCGGCCTTTTCACGAATGACGACCAGTCCCAGAAGGTACTCGTGACCGACATCCTCGGCGCGGAAGACCACTGTGGCGACATGGACTTCAAGGTGGCCGGCACGAAGAAGGGCATCACGGGTTTTCAGGTGGACTTGAAGCTCCGGGGTCTGACGTGGGATCTCGTCGAGGGCGCCATCAAGCAGGCGCACGAGGCGCGTCTGAAAATCATCGATTTCATGGAATCCGTCATTCCGGCTCCGCGTGCGGAACTCAACAAGTACGCGCCGCGCATGGAAGTTGTGCGTATTCCCGCCGATAAGATCGGTGCGCTCATCGGCAAGGGCGGCGAGACGATCAAGGGCATCTGCGAGAAGACGGGCGCCCAGATCGACATCGAGGAAGTCGGCAACGAGGGCGTCGTCACGATCATGGCCACGTCGGCCGACATGATGGCTTCCGCCAAAACCGAGGTCAGCGCCGTCACGGCGGAAGCCGAACCCGGCAAGATCTACGAAGGCACGGTCACGGGTATCAAGGAATTCGGTGCGTTCGTCGAAATCCTCCCCGGCAAGGACGGCCTCTGCCACATCTCCGAACTCAGCGACAAGCGTGTGCCGAGCGTGGATGCCGTGTGCAAAGTTGGCGACAAGATGCGCGTGAAGTGCATCGGCGTGGACGAGCGCGGCCGCATCAAGCTCAGCCGCAAGGCCGCGATGGCCGAAGCCGACGCCCAGGCGAATGCCTGATTTGACGTTTGGACGAAGGAAGAAGGAATCGGGATCATGAAAATCCTCGATATGCCCTGCACGAAAGGCTTCATGCAACTCGCGCAGGATGGCGTCGACAAGGGCTGGCACGAAATGAACGGTGGCAATCTCAGCTACCGTCTCACGAAGGCCGAGGCTGCGAACGTCAAGAAGACCATGAAGGCGCCGGCTGGCGACTGGATGGACATCTACGAATCCGTTCCGAAACTGGCGGGCGAGTTCTTCATGGTCACGCGGACGACGGGGTACATGCGCAACGTCATGCGCAACCCGGAGAATGCGTTTGGGATTGTCGAGCTCGACAAGACGGGCACGAAGTTCCGGATTTGGTGGGGACTTGACAACGGCGGCCGGCCGACGAGCGAGTTCCCCAGCCACCTCAAAAACCATGAGGTGAAGTTGGAACTCACGGGTGGCGAGCATCGCGTGATCTACCATGCGCATCCCGTCAACCTGATTGCCCTTACGTTCACCCTGCCGCCGACCGACAAGGCGTTCACGCGTGCGCTTTGGGAAGTCATGACGGAATGCCCCGTCATCTTCCCCGAAGGCGTGGGCGTGGTGCCGTGGATGGTGCCGGGCAAAGGGCCGATCGCCACGGCGACGTCCGCGCTTATGCGCGAGTACAACATTGTCGTGTGGGTGGCGCACGGACTGTTCGTGTCGGGCAAGGACTTCGACCGTTGTTTCGGTCTGATGGACACGGTCGAGAAGGCCGCGCAGATCCGTCTGTTGGCCCAGGCCACGGGCGCGATGCGGAAAAGCCCCATCCAGGTGAAGCAGCTCAAGCAGATTGCCCATGATTTCGGGTTCAAATTGAATCCGAAATTCCTCTAGTCGTTATTTCTGCGAAGAAGAACGCGAAAAACGCACGGATGCGCGATAGGCATCCGTGCGTTTTTTCTTTTTCCACCCGTGGGAAGGTCTGTGGCAGGACGGCATTGTGTTTTGCGACAAAAAATGATATACTGTCACCATCTCTCTGAAACAGAAGGAAGATGGTAAATGAAGAAGGTCTGTCTGACCGTTTTAGTTTGTTTTTTGACGGATTTTGCGTTTTCGGCTGGATTTGCCTTGTATGAAGGTTCGGCCATCGGCAATGCGCTGGGTGGTGCCGTGATGGGGCGGGCGGTGGATGCCTCGGCGAATTTTTACAATCCGGCCACGTTGAGCGATCTTACGGGGACGGTCGTCACGGTGGGCATGACGACGGAACATCCGACGTGCGATCCCTACGTGGATGGCCATTACGGTGGGAAGATGAATCCGGGTTGTTTTGTGTTGCCCCATGCCTACGTCTCCCATGAACTGCCCTACGACTTTACGTTGGGGCTCGGTTTTGCGCCGGAGTACGGTCTGGGTACCCGTTACAACAAGAACTGGCCGATGGGCTGGGACACGCGGGCGACAACAATCATGGGGTTGTGTCTCAATCCGAATCTCGCCTATCGCGTGACGGACGACTGGTCGATTTCGGCGGGCATTCGTCTGATGTATCTTTCGTTTGAGCAGTATTCGGAACAGTGGGCGACGAAGGATGGACAGCGTTACGGAACGATACGCGACCATCTGAAGGGCGATAACGGGATGACGGACTGGGGCTGGCAGGTGTCGACGAAGTACAACGTTACGGAGAAATTGTCCGTAGGCCTCATGTACAAGTCCTACATCGACTGCAAGGTGAAGGGGGAGAACCACACGCGTGTTCGTGCCTACGACGATTCGGCCGTCGCCGCGCAGGTCGATCAAGGCGTTCGCGCCGCGCTGGCACAGTACGGCCTGACACCTGGATCGGCCCTTTACGACCAGTACTATCGTCAATCCTATGCGGCGGCCTATCCGTCGGCGGTTGCGTCCGCCCACGAGCAGGTTCGGGAGGGCGCCGCCGCCGCACATGGCGCGGCCTCGGCCAAAGTTCGTTTGCCGCAGTCGTTGACGTTGGGGGCAAACTACGATGTGACGGACGACTTGCATTTGGGCGTGGCGGGGACGTGGACGCAGTGGTCGAGCGTTGAGACGCTGCGTTTTCACTTGCCGAACGGCGGCCGTGATCTCGATCTCAAGTGGAACGACGCCTGGCGTTTCGGTGTAGGCGCGGCCTATGATTTGACGGATGACTGGACGTTCATGCTCTCCTATATTTGGGATCAGGATCCGTCTCGTCGCTACTACGGATCGACGATGTTGCCGCCGGGCGATCGCCAGATTGCCACGGTGGGGTTGGCCTACACATGGGGACCTGTCGAATTGTCCGTCAGCTACGGGCTTGTGTTCATGGCGGGCGATTCGCTCTTCATTTCGGATGCGTTTGGCGAGACGCACAAGTTCGAGACGTCCAACGGCCTGTCCCATGCGGCGGGCGTGACGATGTCTTACCGCTTTTGATACGTATCTTGTGTGTAAATTGACCGGATACGATTTTAAGCACGTACCGTCACAGATTGTTGTCCGTTGACATGGCCGCGAGCGCTTTGTGCTATAATTGTGGCATGGAAAAGATCGCGACAGACACCTATTCGTTCGAGAAACTTCGCAGAAGCGGCTATACGTATGTCGATAAGACGGATCGCATCCTGCCGTTGGTGAATGATACGCAGGG
>CAZTHR010000159.1:0-5188 GCA_964613265.1 uncultured Lentisphaeraceae bacterium
ACGCGCAGAGATAGAATATGGTAGAATACTCGTTGTGTCAAAATCTGTTACGAACGTCCATCTTGTTTATGGCGAGGACGACTACCTCGTCGAAACGGCCGCCCGCAAGATTCTTGAGGCCGCCGTGCCCATGGATCTGCGGCAGACCGCCATTGAGGCGATTGACGGCGCGGCCGACAACATGGACGCGCAACTGGCGTCGCTCAAGGCCTGTCAGGCCTCTGTTCAAACCCCGCCCTTTCTCGACCCCGTCAAACTCACCTGGTGGCGGAACGTCACGTTTCTGCCGGGCGGCGGACGCAACGGGCGTCTTTCAGAAGCCGTGAAAACGCAGCTGGAGGCATTCGCGAAAAACCTCGCCGAGCGTCCGCTCCCCACCAACCAGGTTCTCATCATCACCGCGACGAAACTGCTCAAGACGAGTGTGTTCGCCAAAACCTTCGCGACATTCGCCGAAGTCCTCGAATTCGCCGGCGGCGGACGCAACCAAGACCGCCAGCGCACGGCGGCCGCGCGTCTGCCCGATCTGGCGGCCGAAGCGGGCGTCGCGTTCGCGCCAGGCGTCGACGTGGCGTTTCTGGCGACGGTCGGGACGGACACGCGCGCGATCGTCAACGAACTGGCCAAACTGAAAACGTATCTGGGCGACGAAGACCGGCCCGCCACCAAGGCCGATGTGGCCGAGGTCTGCTGCGTGGGCGGGGACGAGCCCGAGCCCTGGGATTTGACGGACGCCCTGGGTACGCGCAACGCGCAGAAACTCGTGTCCACGTGCCAAAAATTCGCGGGCGACGACGGGCAGTCCATCCGTCTGGCCAACGCCGCCGAAAAGTTTTTCCGCGAGCTGATCGTCGTCCGCGACGCGCTTGACCAGAAGTGGTTGACGGCCTATGGGGCGTGGAGTCCCCAAACGCCGCCCGACGCCGTGGCGGATCTCAATGCGGCCGGCATCGGCCCGGCCGCTGGCAAGAACGCCTGGCTGTTGAAGAAGCAAATCGCGAGCGCGCGCAACTTCACGTTGCGTGAGTTGCGCGTGGCGCGTTTCCGAACCCTGAAAGTCCGCGAAAAACTCGTTTCATCGGCCGCCGCTGGATCCGGCATCCCCCTGGTTGAGCAGGAACTCCTGCGGATCGTCGCACGGACGCGGTGACACCATCCTTTTCCCGTTTCATTCACGAGCAACCGAAAACTTACGACAAGACAAAGAGTAGAAAACATGTTCAGCAAACTGTTCTCGACTGATACGAAGCCCGGCGCGTTTTTCCGCCGCATCGATTGGACGGCGTTTTGGAGCGCCACACTTATCGCGTTCCTCGTCTATTTCTTCACGCTGGGACCGTCCGTCGGTCTTGAAGATTCGGGCGAACTTGCCACGGCGGCGGACCATTTGGGCGTCCCGCATCCGCCGGGCTATCCGTTCTGGTCGCTCTGCAGCTGGATTTTCTGCCGCCTGTTCAGCTGGGTCACCTACCAGGGGCAGCCGACGCCCGCATGGGCCGTCTCTCTGTTCTCGGCCGTCGCCGGCGCGTTCGCAGCGGGCTGCACGGCCATGCTCATCTGCCGATCGGGGTCGGATATGCTCGACACGCTGGCAGGGGAGAAGACGGACGACGCGGCGCGGCGGAAAAAGAACGCCATCATGTCGCTTGCCGGCGGCCTTGGCGGATCGCTCGTCTTCGCGTTCTCGCCCGTCGAATGGTCACAGTCCACCATCGTCGAAATCTACTCGCTCAATGCCCTCTTCCTGATGGCCGTCTTTCTGCTCTCTTACCGCTGGATGCGCCGTCCGTCCGACAAGATCCTCTGGCTCACGGCATTCGTGTTCGGCCTGGGCCTGACGAACTACCAGGTGCTGCTCCTCGCCGCCGTACCGTTGGCAATCATCGTCGCATTGCGTAACATCCAGATGTTCCGTGACTTCATCCTCATCATCATCCCCGTGGGCTTGACGGCCAAGGTGCTCCAAATCGGCGCGATGATGAAAGCGAACCACCTCATGAGCGGGGATGTCATCAACAAGTACAACCCCATCATCGACACGCCCGTCGCCTGCCCCAACGAAATTCTGCTGACGATCGGCTGCGTTCTGCTCGTCGCCGCGCCGCTCGTCGGATTCTTCCTCGCCCGCCGGCAGAAACCCTTTGCGCAACGTGCCGCCCTCTACACCGGGTTTGCGGGCGTGGCGTTCATGGCCCTGGCTACAACTGTTTTTGCTTCTGCGACCACTTGGGCCAACGCCGGTGTCAACCCGCACGAGGCGGCCGTTGCACCGCTCCTGAAACCAACGCTCTACGCCTGGATCGGCATTTTCCTGGCCGCCGCCTGTACTTGTTCGCTCGGCGCCGCGTTCGTACCCGCATCCGAGAACGAGGGCGCGGAAGCAAAGCGCCCGTTGCGAATCTGGTACGCGGCCGCCGCCACCTGCGGGTTCATCGCCGTCGCCATCGCCGGCAGCCTCACGCCCGCCGGTGCGGACGGTTATCTGGGTGAAGCGTTCAGTTTCGCCAAAGCGCATCTCATGTTCCTCGCGGGCGCCCTCGCCCTCGTCGGTTTCGCGTTCACCACACCGCGCGGTCTCGCGTTCGCGATTCCCGTCGTGGCCGTACAGTTCACCGTCCACATTCTACTGACCAAGGGCGGTTTGAATGGCCTCACCAATCCGCACAGCTGGTGGTTCATCTGGCCGATCGTCTGGAACTTCCTCATCCTCGGCCTCGCATTCGTCGCGCTGCCGTGTGGACGTTCCATCGCGCCGGCGCTCTTCCTTGCCGAACTCGGCGTGAGTTTCTACGCCTACATGCCCATCGTCTCCGACCTCCGCAACCCGCCGATGAACTGGGGCTACCCGCGCACGTGGGAAGGCTTCAAGCACGCCATCATGCGTGGACAGTACGAAGCTATCAAGATGCCGGACTTCTTCTCGCGGAGCGGATTCGACCTTTTCCTCAAGCAACTGGGCTTCTACTTCCAAGACCTCCGAATGCAGTTCACGCTCGTGGCGGCGGCACTCGCCCTGTTGCCGTTCACGGTGTGGAAACTGACCGTGAAGACCGCGCGCAAGACGTTCGCCGTGTCCGCCGTCAAGATCGCCGCCATCCTCTACGTGGCGGTCGCCGGCCTCGTCATCGTGTTCTCCGAACTGCTCGACGTCACGGACGGCGAAGTGCCGCTGCGCCTCGACAAGTTCCTTCTGCTCCTGCTGGCGCTGCTCGTTCTCGTGGGCCTCGGCGCGATTCTCGTCCGTCAGGGCGTCGTCGTCTACCGCATGATCGTGCACAAGGATGTCGATGCGCCGACGGAATTCGCACAGAAGTTGCCCTTCTCCGTCCGCTTCGAGGCGGACAACGTCTTCCAGCAGTGGCTCATCGCCTGCGGCGCTTGTTTCGCGCTGATGTCCCTCTTCCTCGTCGCGCTCGCGGGCGTGAAAGGCGACATCCAGGACGGCTTCATCCAGAAAGTGAAATTCATCTCTTCGCACGGCATGTTCTCGCTCTGGATCGGCTACGGACTCGTCGTGGGTCTCCTTGTCGCCAACCGCCTGATCGACCGTTTCCTCGCCGGAAACGCGGCCGCACGTCGCCTTGCGTTCGCCGGCCTGTGCGTCGCGGCGGGCTGCGTGGCGCTCATCCCCGTCTACGAAAACTACACGAACAAGCGGCTTGTTTTCGCCATGGGCAGCGCCGAACAGAACGGACATACCTTCGGCTGGCAGTTCGGCAACTACCAGCTCCGCGGTGCGAACGCCATCCGCGAAGAACTCGACGCCGACGAAGAGCCGTTGCCGAACCCGCAATGGCCGGAAGAAATGGAACCGCACGCGATCTTCTTCGGCGGCACCGATCCGGGGCGTTTCGTCCCCACGTACATGATCTATTCCGCAAACGTGCGGCCGGACGTCTATCTCATCACGCAGAACGCGCTTGCAGACGACACCTACATGTCCGTCGAACGCGATCTCTACGGCGATAAGATTTGGATTCCATCGAAGGAAGACAGCGCTGAGTCGTTCAACGTCTATGTGAGCGAAGTGCAGAGCGGCAAACGGCCCGCCAACGGCGACCTGCGCATCGAGAACGGGCGCGTCCAGGTGACGGGGGCGCTCGGTGTGATGGAAATCAACGGTATCCTCACGAAGATGATGTTCGACCACGAACGTCTGCGCCATGCGTTCTACGTCGAGGAATCGTACGTCATCCAATGGATGTACCCCTACCTTACGCCGCATGGTCTGATCATGAAGATCAACGCGAACCCGAACAGTCTGACCGATTCGATCGTCCGCAATGACATGGAGTTCTGGGACTGGTACCAGCGGCGGTTGTTGCGCGACCCCGCGTTCCGCCGCGACTTCCCCGCGCAGAAGAGTTTCTCCAAACTCCGCGCCGCCATCGCCGGACTTTACGCCCGCATCGGACGCTTCAATCTGGCCGATCAGGCGTTCCGTGAAGCCGTGCTGCTCTATCCCGCATCGCCTGAAGCGACGTTCCGCTACGCGCAGGAAGTCCTGATGCCCGCCCGCCGGTGGGCGGCGATCCACGACCTGTTGGACTATACGGATCGCGTCGATCCAAACAATACGCGGACGGGTGCCATGCGCAACTACGTGCGTCAGCTTCAGGAAGTGACCCAGACGATTTCCACGCTCCAGGCGCGGGCGCTCAAGCAACCGCTCAACGCAACGGAACATCTCACCATGGCCGAAAGCTACCAGAAAATCGGCCAGCACGCCGCCGCCGCGAATGCCGCGCGCAAGGCGATTGAGTTGACAAACGACGACCGATTCGACCTGCTTTATCGGGCCGGCCAAATCTTGTCCTTGTGCGGGCAGCGCGGCGACGCCGCCAACGCCATGAAGCGGATTCTCCCCCGGCTTCCGCCGGAACTCCAGCCGAACGCGCGGCTCGGCATCGCCGCCATTCTATCCGACGGCGGCCTCCACGCCGAGGCGGAAACGTGTCTGAACGACTTGCTGCGTCTCCACCCGCAGGATGCCGACGCCTGGTTGCAACTCGCCATCGTCAGGGACGCGCGTGGCCAGACGCGAGATGCGCAACAGGCCGTCTACATGGCCTACCGCGCCAACAAGGACATCGCCGCCCGACGGTTGCAGTCCAACGAGACGTTGCAGCGTATCGCGGCCCCCCTCTTCCAGCGGCGCTAATCGGCAAACACGTTCATAAAAAAAAAA
>CAZTHR010000160.1:0-5182 GCA_964613265.1 uncultured Lentisphaeraceae bacterium
GAGGCGTTGCCTTGACGACCTCCATCTCGCCGAACGGCTTCTGCCCCTTGAACTGGAGCCCCAGCGCAGAAGGCTTGAGGATCTCCGTGCCCTTGCGCATCACGCGCCACGTCAGATCCGGCTTGACGTCGACCGTCACGGCCACACGCCCATCGGGCGACGTCAGCGTCTCCGCGCCGGCAACACCGACGCACAGACACGCAGCAAACAGACTTTTCAACAGCTTCATCGTTCTCTCTCCTTTGGGAAATCTGCCCGAGACGGCGCGGGAATGGACGCGGCGTCTGTCACTTGGCCATAAGTTCGTCCGCCAGCGCGGCCAGTTTCGCCTCCGATGCCGCGTCGAGCGCGGAGACGACCGTGACCACGTTGTCGCAGAACGTGATGTCCTTCGACTTCGCGAAAAGCCCCTTCATCACCTGCGCGGCCATCGGCGCCCAGCTGCCGTTCTCGATCAGGCCGACCACGCGGTTCTGGTAGTTCCGCTCGGTGAGGTGCGAGATGAACGTGCGCATGAACGGAAAGATGTCCGCGTTGTACGTCGTCGTGGCCAGTACGAGCTTACCGTAGCGGAAAGCGTCCTCCACGGTTTCCGGCATGTCGTCGCGCGCGAGGTCGGCAATCGCCACCTTCGGGCAGCCCTTCGCCTCCAGCAATGCCTTCAACTTGAGGGCGGCGGCCTTCGTGTGGCCGTAGACGCTCGTGTAGGCAATGCAGACGCCGGGAGATTCGACGCGATAGGAACTCCACGTGTCGTACTGCGCCACCGCATGGCCGATTTCCTCCGCCGTCGTCAGGAGCGGGCCGTGGAGCGGCAGGATTTTCTCGATCGCCAGCCCGGCGGCCTTTTTAAGAAGCGCCTGCACCTGCGGGCCGTACTTGCCAACAATGCCGATGTAGTAGCGCCGGGCCTCGCAGTCCCAACCTTCGGGGTCTTCGACGTCGTTCGCGCCGAACTTGCCGAACCCATCGGCGGAAAACAGCGTCTTTTCAGCCACGTCGTACGTGACGATGACTTCCGGCCAGTGGACCATCGGCGCCGCAACGAACGCGAGCTTGTGGACGCCGAGGTCGAGCGTGTCGCCCTCCTTCACGACGAGGCGGCGGTCGGCGAAATCGTCGCCGAAGAAATTCTTCATCATGCGGAACGCGGGCGCGGACGAGACGACGACGGTCGTCGGATGGGCGGCGAGAAACTTCGCCACGCAGGCGGAATGGTCCGGCTCCATGTGCTGGACGACGAGATAGTCGGGGGACTTTCCGCCGAGAACGCCGGCGATGTTGGCAGCCCAGGCGTCGTAGAAACGGCCGTCCACGGTGTCCATCACGGCCGTCTTTTCGCCGCCCAGAACAACGTAGCTGTTGTAGGCCATGCCGCGCGGGACAACGTACTGCCCCTCGAAAAGATCGATGTCGTGATCGTTTACACCCACGTACTTGATGTCCGCTGAAATATCGACGTCAATGCCCATTTCTCTTTGCTCCTTGCTCTTAAAATTTACGTTCATTATAGCATTTCCCATTTCGTTGGAAAATGCGTCAATTCCACAACACCTCGAAGTCGGCCAAGCCGGCGACGGGTTCGACGACAACGTCGAGGTAGTGGGAGGCATCCACCTGCGACACGGAAAACGCCCGTTCGACCCCGTTGACGAACAGCGTGCGGGGCGTCTTGCCAACTGGCAACAGCAGATGGGCGCGAATCGTTTTCGCCGGCGATTCCACACGGTAGCGCATCCCCGCATCCGTTCGCACATGGCGATAGTCGATTGTCCGCCCAAACGCCTCGTAGCCCGTCAGATAGCGGACGTTCGTGTAGGGCGTCACGGGCCAACGCGGCGAGAACGCAAGTTCATCGTAGCCGAACCCCGCGTTGACGACGCCGGCCAACCCTTCGTCGAGCGCGTTCAGCAAGGCCGCCGCGCCCCAGGCGCTCGGACCAATCGACGCGCTGATGGACGCGCCGTCCTTCGGATTGTAGAGGAAATAGACGTCGCCGTCCGCTTTCACCTTCCGCATGAAACGCTCAAGAATGTCCCACGCATAGGCTTCGCGCCCGCAGTCGAACGCGCCACGCGCGAGCTCGCCCGCCGTGAACGGCGAAATCGCACCGTTCACATACGTCCCCGCCGCGTGGTAGGCGAACGTCGGCGCGTACGGCGGATCGATTGAAAACCACTCCGCGAACGCCGTCGTCGTTTTGCGCCGCGCCTGGTATTCGTCGACAATCGAACGACACTGGTCGCCCGTCAAGATTCCGCGATTCAGCGCATAGGCGTCCGAAAGCGACAGGCGCACGTCCTCCTTGTCATCCAAGCCCTGCTCGCCGTTGAAGAACTTCTGGTGGATGAAGTAACGTCCGTTCCAAAGATGACGGAAGATGTTTGCCTTGAGCGTGGCCGCGCGCGCCTCCCAATCCGCCGCCTTTGCGGCACGACCCAGACGGCGGTTCATCGCCGCCAGCTGCCGCATGGCCTGATAGACGCCCGTGTTGTCGCCGTGCATGGCCGGCAAGGGTTCCCATGGATGGATGCGGCGATCCGGCCCCGTCGCGCCCGTGGGCGTGAAGTCCCACGTGTCGATGGTAAACGGACGAATGCAAAGCCCGACATCCGCGTTCCAATGCTGCGGATCACTCGTCTGCCAGTTGATCGCCCGCTCCAGAACCGGTAGCCGCCGCGCCATCCAGGCATCGTCGCCCGACATCCGCCAGTAGCGGTGCGCACCTTCGACGGCCAGGTATTCGACGTCGGCTTCAAGGTCGAGACGCGCCATCGCCATGTGGTCTTCGGGGAAAATCAGACGGCTCGTATCGTCCACCATGCGCCAATGGCCGTCGTCGATCTGCTTGATCAATTCGTAGAGCATCCCATCCGCGCGCGGATGGTCGAGAATAACGTCGAGGAAGGACGTGCAATCGCGTTCCCAATGACACCAGCCTTTCATCTGGTGCACATGATCGCGAATCCAGTTGTGGTTGCAGACGACCGTCCGACCGTCAATGCGCATCAGCCGACGGTTCATCGACACGGTGTCCCGCAGCTTCTTCATGAAGAATCCCAAATCGCGCCCGGCGTCCGTGAACACGCCCGGCATCGCCCATTCGGGATTGTTGTTCACGCTGCTGTCCTTCGCCAACGTCGGCAACGGCCGCAGAAACGGGATCTTCCGTCCCGCGTTCATCTTCAAGTTCTGCGGCGCAAGCGTCGGCGGCACCGACTGCCAGGAGAAATCGACGAGCACATAGTCGTCGGGCGATTTCGGGTGCGCCGTCAAGCGCCATCCCGTCGCCGCAGACGCGGACACGCCGTCCAACCCAATTAGAAAAGGCGTTCCGTCCGCCGTGCAACGGAACCCGCATCCCGTCTTCGCCGCTTGAAAACCGTCATCCGCCGGCACGTCCCAGACAACCGCCGCGCCATCGACACGCACGGCACCCTTCAAGAAGGACACACGGATGTCCGTACCATCCGCCCGCCGCGCCGCGAAGACGCGGCCGTTGCGCGTCGGCGCCTGCTCGACACACGCCGAAAAGACGCCCTCGACTCGCAAACGTCCCGCCACGCGATTTGTCGCCGCACCGGCGCATTTTCGCATCGCGTCGAACGCCAGCGTCCCGTCGTCCAACACGACCTCCCCCGTGTAGAAAGCGTCCGCGACGCGCGTCCGCAGAACATCCGCACACGCACCCGACAGGGCAAACGCTCCCGCCACCAACATCCACGCAACATCCGCCCGCTTCATGATCCACCCTCCGTTCAGGTACGCTGGTCCATCGGCACGTAGTCGTGGACTTTGTAAATTGGTTTGTAGGCAGGACGGATGATCGGGCCGCCGTTGTACAGTTCCTCGATGCGGTGAGCGCACCAGCCGACCACACGCCCAATGGCGAACAGCGGCGTATAAAGATCTTTCGGGATGTTCAGCATGTCGTAGACGAAACCCGAATAGAGGTCGACGTTCGCGCAGACGTCGCGCGCGCCGGGATGGCACTTGCGGATGACTTCCGGCCCGAGCGTTTCGATCGCGTTGTAGAGCGCGAACTCGTCCAGACGCCCCGTGGCCTCGGCCAGAACCCGGGCCTTTTCCTTCAGCAGCACGGCGCGGGGATCGGAAATCGTATAGACGGCATGGCCAAGACCGTAGACAAGCCCCGTGCCGTCGCCGGCCTTCTTCGTCGTAATTTTGGCGATGTAATCGGCCACTTCATTTTCGTCCGTCCAATCGCGGATGTTCTGCTTCATCTCGGCCATCTGCTTCATCGTGCGCAGATTTGCACCGCCGTGGCGGCAGCCTTTGAGCGAAAGCGTCGCGGCGGCGATGGTCGAATACATGTCCGAAAACGACGACGTGACGACGTGCGTGACGAAACTCGAATTGTTGCCGCCACCGTGTTCAGCGTGGAGGATGAGCGCGAGGTCCAGCGTCTCCGCCTCAAGCTGCGTATAACGGCCGTCCTCGCGGATGAGCAAGAGGAAGTTCTCGGCCGTGCTCTTCGAGGGATCCGGATAGCGGAGCATGAGCGAGTGACCCTGATGGTAATGCGCCTTGGCTTGATAGGCGTAGGCGGCCATCGTCGGGAAACCGGCAATCAGCTCGACGGCCTGGCGGAGGTTCGTTTCGAGATCCAGAAGGTCGGGCGTCGTATCATAGGTGTAGGCCGTCAGCACGGCGCGGGCGAGAGAGTTCATCAAGTCGCGACCGGGCGCCTGGATGATGGCGTTCTCCTTGAAACCGTCCGGCAGACGGCGATACTCGGCCAACAACGTTTCCCAGTCCGTCAACTGGCTCTTCGTCGGCAAATGACCAAAGAGGAGAAGGTACGCCGTTTCCTCGAAGCCGAAACGCTTTTCGCGTTCACAAGCCCGCACGAGATCTACCACGTCGATTCCACGATAGAACAACTGACCCGGCACGGCCGTCTTCTCGCCCTCCGACACCACGTAACCGTGCACGTTGCCGATCGTTGTGAGACCGACAAGCACACCCGTGCCGTCTTTATTGCGCAAACCGCGTTTGACGGAGTACTTTTCGTACAACTCGGGGGCGATGCGGTAGACGCGCCGGACCTCTTCGGCCCGCTCTTTCAACCATGTAGGATCAATCATCGTGTGACCTCGCAATCTCAAAGAACGGTTCAGTATACCATAATCGTCTTTCTTTGCGAATCATTAATTTCACA
>CAZTHR010000161.1:0-5164 GCA_964613265.1 uncultured Lentisphaeraceae bacterium
ATTGTTCTGCGTCCGTACACGGCGCATTGTGCTATAATCACTACCACATCATGCCACCTCCCTTGACGACATACACCTACGAACTCGACATCCCACAGCAAACCCGATTGAAGGCCTTGATCGACTCCGGCAACTTCCGCCCGCGTTCGACGCCGTACGCGCTGTTTGCCGTGGAGGGTAATGGGTTCAGTTGTACGCTCTACCAAAAAGAGAAGCACGGAATGCGCAAGTGCGTGATCCAGGGTGGCAAGGCGCATGAATTCATTGAGTTTCAGTTCGAGTTGCAGGTTCTGGGGCGCGCGACGATCGGGTACGAGGACATCGTGGATCCGAAGCGCGACGCGCCGCACGGCGGAAGCGATGAATCGGGGAAGGGCGACTATTTCGGCCCGCTCGTCGTCGCGTGTTGCTATGCGGATGCGGCACTGGCGAAGGAAATGCGCGAACTGGGGGCGCGAGACTGCAAGCAGATGACGGACAAGGCCGTGTTGGCGGTCGGTTCGCAGCTGCGCCGGCTGTTGGGTCCGGAGCGGTACGCCGTGGTGAAGATCAATCCGCCCGCCTACAATCGCCTCTATGCGCGTATTCGCAACATCAACCGTCTGCTCGCCTGGGCGCATGGCGCGTGCATTGAAGATCTGCTCACCAAGCAGCCGTCGTGTCCGCGCATCGTTGTAGACCAGTTCGCGCCAACGGAGACGGTCATCAAACGCGCGTTGAAGGAACGTGGCCGGCAGGTTGTCGTGGATCAGCACCATCGGGCGGAGAGCGATTCCATCGCCGTTGCGGCCGCATCCGTTATCGCCCGTGAACTTTTCCTGCGGGCGATTGCGGACATGGCGAAGGAGAATGGAACGATTCCGCTGGACAAGACGCCGTTGGACATGATTCCCCTGGGCTCGAGCGATCCGCGCGTTCGTGCGTTGGCGGAGGAGAAAGTTCGCCAATGCGGCCCCGTGTGGCTGATGAACCATTGCAAAGTGCATTTTCAAACGACCGACAAGGTGCTGGCCGCCTGTGGAAAGTCGCGTGCCGACCTTCCCCCGGAGGGGCAGGTGACGTCGGCTGTCAAAAACGGAGACTACAAACATGCTTGAATTTTTCGCCAATTCGCTCATCAAGGGCGTCGTCGATTCGAGCCTGATGGGGCAGTTGCTCGTGCTCGTTCAGGTTCTGATTTCCTTTTTCATGATCTGGCTGATCTTTTCCAAGTGGCGGCAGCTGACGAATGCGCGGACGATGACGCGCCGGCTGATACGCGATGTGATGGGCGGCCGCGACGTGCTGGAATACTACGTGGCGCGGCACGACAGCACGCATTCCGCCATCGAAAACATCTACACCGCCACGTGCGAACGGCTGTTGCGTCTCTTTGCGCCGGACATCCGTACGCGCCTCGTCGGTCGCCATCCGGGCGCGATGGAGGACGCCGCGCTTTCCAAGTACGAAATGGGGCTTGTCAAATCTCTCTGCGAACATCGTCTGGACGAAGAAGAAATCCGTATCGAGAAGGGCATGGGGGCCATTGCAATGATCGTGGCGATCGAGCCGATGCTGGGTCTGCTCGGTACGGTGTGGGGCGTGCTCGATGCCTTTGCGGACATGGGCGCGGCCGGATCCGCGACGATTGCCACGATGGCGCCGGCCATTTCCGCCGCGCTCGTCACGACGGTCGTGGGTCTTCTCGTCGCGATTCCCGGCATCGGCCTCCACCTGTTCCTCTCGGCGCAGGTCCGCCAGTTGGACGCCGATTTGGAAGGGTTCGCGGACGACCTGATGGGCCGGATTGAATTTGAATTCCGGGGGAGAGACGCCTGATGTCCCGTCGCGACAGACGCGGCGGGCGGCGCGGGATGGCGCAGGCCAAGATCAACATGGATTCGTTGATCGACCTGACGTTCCTGCTGCTGGTGACCTTCATGGTGACGATTCCTGCGTTGGAGCAGGGCATCTCCATCATGCTTCCGCAAGCCAAAACGGATACGTTGCCGAACAAGGGCAACAAGGCGAACGCGGTCACGCTGGACGTCAACAACAAGCTCTGGTTCAACGACACGCCCACCACGCTGGACGATCTGGAAGCCATTTTGAAAAACAAGGTGGCTGAAGATCCCGACGTGCCCGTGCTTGTGCGTGGCGACGAACGCCTGAACTACGGCGCGGTGATGGACGTCGTGAAAGTCGTCTACAAATGCAAGGTCCGCCGCATGGCCCTCGTGACCGTGGAGAAGTAATGGACTTCACGGAGGCGACAGACAAAGGGCGGGAGGACGACCGGATTCTGAACGGCCGCGATTTCGTGTTCGCGCTGATCGTTCACGTCGTCGTCATCGCGCTGTTCGCCGTTTCGGGTTTCCACTTTACCAAGAAGGAAATCGCTATCCCGATCGACTTGACCGTCGTCCCGCCGTGGGCCGAACAGACGGACGACCCGGAAGTCGATCCCAATCCGTTGCCGCCGCCCGCGCCGGAACAGGCTCAGCCCCCGCCGCCGAAACCGAAAGCCGATCCACCGAAAGTCGATGTGGATAAAGTTCCCGCCGTCGAACAGATCAAGGTCACGAAGAAAAAGGTGGAGAAGAAAAAGGACAAGCCGAAGAAGAAAGAGTCGGTCGATCTTCGGAAGAACGCCAAGCTCGTGAAAACGTCGGCCGCGCCGACCGATCTTCGGACTCGTGCGCGGAAAATCGACGTGCCGTCCACGCGCCGCTACGGCAAGGCCACGGCGCATGAAAAACCCCTGTCGCCACAGGAAATCCAGAAGCTGCTCAATCAAGGCTATCGTTACGGTTCGAGCAACCAGATCGCCGCGAACGAGGAGCAGTTGTGCGTGAGCATGATTCGTGCGGCCATTGAACGCGAATGGCGGAAGGAGGCGTTCACCTGGCATCCCGGTCTTTCGCCCGTAGAAGTCGCGTTGGCGTTGGGTCCGGGCGGCCGCGTGAAAGGATTTGACATTATCAAGAGTAGTGGCGATCGTTCAATCGACCAGACCGTCCAGCGCGCGTTGCGGCGTGTACGTACGATTCCCGGCCTGACGAAAACATTTCTCGATCAGTTTCCCACAATTGCCATCGAAATGGAGCCGCGTCAGGGCTGAAAAGACGGCTAAAAAATTTTCATTAAAATACTACCTCTATGGTTGACTTTCAAACGGCTCTGCGTTATACTATCCCCAACTTCGCCGCACCAGAAGGTTGCGGCGGCTGAATTCAAATAAAAAAGGAGTATGAAAATGGCACGAATCGGAAAAACGATTCTGGAAAAAGTCGGCGGCACACCGCTGGTCGAGATTTCCAACAAACTGAACAAGGGCGGCGCTCGCGTTTTGGCGAAGGTTGAGTTCTTCAATCCGGGCGGCAGCGTGAAAGATCGTATTGCTGTGGCGATGGTGGACGCGGCCGAGCGAGCGGGCGTGCTCAAACCGGGCGCGACGATCGTCGAACCAACGTCCGGCAACACGGGCGTCGGGCTGGCGCTCGTCGCCGCTGTACGCGGCTACCACCTCATCCTCACGATGCCGGAAACGATGTCTATTGAGCGGCGCAAACTTGCGGCGGCTTATGGTGCGGAAATCGTGCTGACACCGGGCTCGGCGGGCATGAAGGGCGCCATTGCGAAAGCCGAGGAATTGCGCGACACGAAGGGCGCCGTGATTCTTCAGCAGTTCGAGAACCCCGCGAATCCCGCCTATCACGAAAAGACGACGGGGCCGGAAATCTGGGCGGATGCGGACGGTCAGGTCGATGCGTTCGTGGCGGGCGTTGGCACGGGCGGCACGTTGACGGGCGTGGGGCGCTATCTTCGGGCGCAGAAGCCGGATGTCGCCATCTACGCGGTCGAGCCGGATACGAGTCCCGTTCTGTCGGGCGGGGCGCCCGGACCCCACAAGATTCAGGGCATCGGCGCGGGGTTCGTGCCGCGTGTGTTGGACACGAAGCTCATCACGCAGGTGATTCCCGTGTCTGCCGAGAACGCGGGACGCACGGCGCGGGCGGCGGCGGCCCAGGAAGGGTTGCTTGTCGGCATTTCGTCCGGCGCGGCGTTGTTCGCGGCATTGGAACTCGCCAAACGGCCTGATTACGTCGGCAAGACGATTGTCGTGTTGCTGCCGGACACGGGTGAACGTTACCTTTCAACCTGGTTGTACGCGGAATGACCCTACAACAACTCAAATACGCCGTCGGGGTGGCGACATGCGGCAGTCTCAGTGAGGCGTCCCGGCGTCTCTTTGTGACGCAGCCCACCCTGACGGAGGCGATCCGAACGCTCGAAGAAGAGCTTCGGATTGCCATCTTCACGCGCACGAACCGAGGCGTGTCCGTGACGCGCGAAGGCGACGAGTTTCTCGCGTCGGCGCGTCAGATTCTCGAAGACGCCGCGCGGATTCAGGAGAAGTACACGGGCAAGGCCGTGCGTCTGCCGCAGTTCTCCGTGTCGTGCCAACACTACGCATTTGCCGTACAGGCGTTCATGGATGTCGTACGCGCCTATGCGTCGGAACGATATGATTTCACGTTTCGCGAAACGGTGACGAGCGAAATCATCGACGACGTCGTGCGGCATCGAAGCGAAATCGGCGTGCTCTACTTGTCGCGGCGCAACGAATCGGCTTTGACGAAAATTCTCCGCAAAGAGGAGCTGGCATTCGACGAATTGTTCCTCTCCACGCCGCACGTCTTCATCGGCAAGACGCATCCGCTGGCGAAGGTGGCGAAGATTACGCCGGAACAGCTCGACGACTATCCGTTCATCTCCTTCGAGCAAGGGGCGAACAATGCGCTCTACTTTGCGGAGGAGGTCATGCCGGCCATCGACCGCAAGAAGAACATTCGTGTGCGCGACCGTGCGACGATGACGAACCTCATTCTGGGATTGGACGGCTACACCGTCGCCTCCGGTGCGATCAGTCGCGAACTGAACGGCCCCGATGTCGTATCCGTACCACTGGATCTGGACGATGAAATCCGCGTGGGCGTTATCCATCGTGCGAACATTCCGTTCTCCCGTGTCGGCGCCGCGTACGTGGACGCCATTCGGAAACACGTGCGGGCGACCGTGTCTTAATTGAAGCCACGTGATCGCGCGTCGCTTGTCGCGGACGGGTCGGAAACGATGCCGGCTTTCGACCAGTCCCACGCCTTGAAGCCCGTTGCGAACGCAG
>CAZTHR010000162.1:0-5148 GCA_964613265.1 uncultured Lentisphaeraceae bacterium
CGCCTACTTGTACGTCGTAGGGTCGCGATCCGGCCCAAACGGCGACATGTCCCGCAACGTCTTGATGATCGGCGGCAACTGCTCCAGCACGTAGTCCACCTCGTCCATCGTGTTGTAGCGCGACAACGAAAAGCGGACAGACCCGTGCACGGCGATGAACGGCACGCCCATCGCACGGATCACGTGCGACGGGTCGAGCGAACCCGACGCGCAAGCCGACCCCGTGGAAATACAAATGCCCACATCGGACAGACGGTACGCAATCGCCTCGCCTTCAATGTACTCGAACGAGACGTTGAGCGTGTTCGGCAGACGATGCGCCGGATCGCCATTGACGATCACGTTCGGACAAGCCGCCAAAATGCCAGCCTCCAGCTTGTCGCGCATCGGCGTCAACGCCTTCGCCTCGTCCGCCATGTGCGCCGTGGCCAACTCGCAGGCCTTGGCCAGCCCCACGATGTACGGCACGTTCTCCGTCCCCGCGCGACGGCCGCCCTCCTGGTGTCCGCCCAGCATGAACGGCTTGACCTTCGTGCCGCGCCGTACGTAAAGAAGACCGACGCCCTTCGGCGCATGGAACTTGTGACCGGACATCGACAGCATGTCCACAGGAACTTTCTGCACGTCGACCGGAATCTTGCCCGCCACCTGGACGGCATCGGTGAACATCGTCGCGCCGTACTCCTTGGCGATTTCGGCAATCTCGCGAATCGGAAAGACTGTCCCCGTCTCATTGTTGGCCCACATCGCCGCCACGAGCGCGTGCCGCGTTCCCTTGAGTTCGGCACGCAACTGGTCGAGGTCGATCTGGCCGACCGAATTGACGGGGAGTTCGACTTCCTCGAACCCCTGCGCTTTCAACCGCCGCGCCGGCTGCAGGACGGCGGGATGCTCGACGGCCGTCGTAATGACTTTCATCGACGACCCAAACCAATCCGCACAGCCGCGAATGGCCGTGTTGTCCGATTCCGTCGCACACGACGTGAACAGGACTTCGTCGGGCGAACAGTTCAGAAACGCCGCCACCTCCTCACGCGCCTTTGCCAGATCCTTCGCCACCTGCCCGCCGAATGCGTGCATGGAGGAGGGATTGCCATAACGCCCGTTGAAAAAGGGCTGCATGGCCTCGCAGACTTCCGGCGCCACCTGCGTCGTCGCGTTATTGTCGAAATAAACAATCTTGTCCATTGCAGAGACTGCCTCTTACAGTTCCTTGATTTTGATGTTACGGAAGCTCACCGTTGAATCGCTGTGATCCTGAAGCTTGATCCGGCCGGCCGGCGTCTCGCCCCAATGCCGGCCATCCTTCTCCGTCGCGGCGTACTTCGAGACGGCCACGGTCGCGCGAAACGCCGCAGACCCGCGCTCGTACGTGAGTACTTTCACGCCGTTGAGCCAATGCTCCACATGGGCGCCCTTGGAGACGATCATCGCCGTGTTCCATTCGCCGAGCGGGCGGACGATCTTCTCCGCGCGCGCGGGAATCATGTCGTAGAGCGACGCCACGCGGCGGCACATGCCGTCACGCCCCTTCGTGGAATCGGGATGCGCCGCATCGAGCAACTGATACTCCTCGCACGTGCCGCCGAACGCCGCCGGGTCGTAGAAGTACTTGATTCCGCTGTTCGCCGCTTCCGTGAGACGGAAGTCCACCTTCAGCGCGAAATCCTTGAACGACTCCACCGTGACGATGTCGCCACCGTTGCCGAGGGCGGCCTGTTCCTTCGGAATGTCCACCCATCGGCCGTCCTTGATGCCTTTGCACGGCAGCACGGTCAAAACGCCATCCTCAATCTTCCAGCCCTTCTTCGGCGGCGCCTTGCACCCACCCCGTTCGGACACCCAGCCGTCGAACGTGCGACCGTCCCACAACAACCGCCAACCTTCGGCCCGTTCGGCCGCCGTGAGCGTGTTCGGCACGTCCGACACGCACGTCGCCGCACAGGCCTTCGCACAACAGCCGTTCCCGTCCGTCGTGCAACAACCCGCCAGCACACAGGCAACCATCGTCCACGCAATCATCTGCATCGTCTTCATCTTGCCGTACTCCTTAGCCAAAAATCTTTTTGAACACCTCAAGTTCGCCCTTCACGGCTTTGAGAAGGTCGGTCTTGTCGAAATCGTATTCGAAATGAAGCACGTAGGGCGCCTTGACCCCGTTCCGGTCGAGCAGGGTCTTGACCTCCTGCCACGGCACGATGCCCTGGCCCGCCGCGCACATGAACTTCGCGTGGTTCTTCGGATTCTTCTTCGAGAGCTGGAAGTGGAAGTCCTTCAGACACACCGCGCCAATGCGGTCGGCCACGAGTTCCAACCCGTGACTCCAAGACAACCCCGTCTCGAAAAACGCATGCATCGGGTCGTATTCAAGGCCGACGAATTTCGGGTCGAGATCCTTCACCATTTCGTAGACGTCCCATACCACGCCGCCAAACACACGCGGCCCCCACGAACTGTGGTTCTGGTAGCAGGCTTTCAGCCCCGTCTTCTCGCCGACCGTCGCCAGCGACGCAAATCCCCGCCGGATGCGGTCGATCGACTGACGAAACGTCTCTTTCTCCGCATCGTAGAAATAGTAGCCCGGCCGGTATTGAACGACGCCACAGTCCGCCGCCACGCGCAGAAGCTCCTGCGCATCCGCCGCCACGCCGTCCGTGATGGACGTGACGATCATCGTGGACTTCAGTCCCTGCTTGCGGGCGGCCGCGACGGCTTTCGGCAAATCCGTCTTCGCCTGTTCGGGCAACACGTGGCCGCCTTTGCGCACCGTCCATTCGACGCCCGTGAACCCGGCTTTCGCCATCAATTCGGCAACCGCATCGTAGTCTTTGCAGACAGGCGACTGGAACATCTTCGAGAACACGTGGTACTCGACCTTCGGCGGCGCGTCCTTCACCGGCGCCCCAAACGGATTCGCATTCCGCGCTTTCGGCATTTCCATCGTCGAACACCCGCCCAACGCCGCCGCGCTGGCGGCAACGCCCACTTTCAGAAAATCTCTCCGATTCATTTTCACTCCTTTTCGAGAGGACGTCTCACGTCCTCACCGATTGAATCCCTTGTGGTTGAGAAACTCCCAAACGTGATCCAGCCATTTGTAGCTGCCCGTACCCTCGGCCGCGTTGAACTGGAAACAATGGCCGCGCTTCGCGTACGTGTGGAGGTCGCCCTGAATGCCCATGCGGCGCAACTTCTCCCACGTCTTCACCGAATTCATCGCCGCCCAGTCGTCGGCATCGCCATGTTGGAAGCACATCGGCGGCGTGTCGAGATCGAACGAGAACTCCGGCACGGGCACGGCGTCATCCTCGTTTCCGCCCTTCGCGTTCGGACTATCCACACCGTCCGTCAGCGCGTAAGCGGGGTAGATCGGACACGCCCACTGCACCTTGCAGGACTGCTTGTCGATGTCGTCGACCGCCCAATACGCACGATGGCGCGAACTCGTGGCCGTCATGAGCGTCAAATGCCCGCCCGCCGAAAAGCCCATGAGGCCAATACGGTTGGGGTCGAGTCCGCGCGCAGGCGCGGCGGCGCGAACTTTGCGAATCGCGCGCTGCGCGTCCTGCCAGGCCGACGTATGCTTGGCGAGACCGTTGCGCGGACGCGGGCAGCGGTACTTCACCACGACCGCCGTCATACCCTTTTCGTTGAAGTACCGCGCCACCGGAACACCCTCGCCCGGCACGTTGCAGAAGTTGTAGGCGCCGCCCGGCACGACGACTTGAATGGCTTTCGTCTTCAACGTCTTCGGCACATACCATTCCATGTACGGCTCGTACGTCTGGTTCGTGGAGACGTCCGGCATCCGCCCCTTCGGCCAAAGGAGCTCACGCTCGACGGACGCCGTGAACGCGGCGGAGTACCGCTTGTCCTGCGGAATTTCCGGCCCCAGATCGCCCGCGAAATTCATCTGGCGGATGAAGCCCGCCGCATGGTCGAACCAATTGTCATAGCCCGTACTCGCCTCGCCCTTCGGCGAACCCCAGAAGCCGTGCGGACGATCCGCGAACAGATGCAGCTCGGCGGGAACCTTCATGCGACGGAGCTGGCGGTAGACGAGCGTGGAGGCCATCGGCGAATAGATGTCCTGCCCACCGTGGAACATACACATCGGCGCGGTCTTCGCGTCGAACTTGAACGCGGGGTCGATCTTCGCGTCGGGCGCGTCGCCGTCGCGCGTGTTCGGGATGCCGTAACCGTCCGTCACACCGTAGGCGATGGCGCCCGTGAGCGCGAACGCGATGTGGCAGGGCACGTCGTCGTGCGCATCCACCTTCGCGTAGGCCGGGGTCTGCGAACTCGTCGCAAGCAACGTGTTCAGATGCGAACCGGCGGACATCGACATCGTGCCGATCTTCTCCGGATTGAATCCACGCGCCGCCGCTTCGGCGCGGACGAGTCGCACGGCCCGCTGACCGTCCGCCCACGCGGTCGCGTAGATGGGCAGACCTTTCGGGCGCGGCGTACGATAGACAAGATTGACGCATTGAAACCCGAGCGCCGTGAAGCGTTCACGCCACATCTTGATCAAGCCGACGTCGCAACAGCATTCGTAGGAACCGCCCGAAATGAGAATCATGCAGACGTCCTTGCGCACGTCGGCCGACGGCGGATCGAACCATTCCAGATAGGGCATCCGATGTTCGTCCGCCTTGAATCCGGGCGCACCGGCCTCGTCCGTCATCGCGCCAATCTGATGCGGCTGGGACATCGGCATCTTCCCCGCCGGCCATAACGGCACACGCATGCCCGCCCACACGGCTCCAGACAAAACGGCCACCGCCCAGACGACCGTCTTCCGCATCAGATCTGCTTGCATCGAGACTTCCTTTCTAACTAAATAAAGACGCTCCTTGAAGATGCTCCATTATATCAAAAATCCCTCCCGCCGCCGGCGAGGTCTGCACGGCTCACGTGAAGGGATTCGTGATGCGACCCAGTCGGGCGTTAGCGGAAGAGGATGAGGAAGCCGGATGGATTTTTGCCCATAACCGGCCCCACGCGCGCAAACGGCTCCTTCTCGTTCAGGAAGAACGGCTTTGCACTGACCTTGTCCCACAACGCGGGCATACCGTTTTCACCGCCCAGCCGCATGGGCACGAAGTTGCGCACGAGAACGCCGTCCTGCCAGACCTTCATGCCATA
>CAZTHR010000163.1:0-1934 GCA_964613265.1 uncultured Lentisphaeraceae bacterium
TCTAGGAGCATTGTTTTTATGAAAAGAGTTCTCACGGGTATTCAGCCGTCTGGCAAGTTGCATTGGGGCAACTACTTTGGCGCAATGAAGTCGATGTTCGACTTGCAGGAAACGAGCGAAAACTTCATGTTCATCGCCAATTTCCATGCGATGACGACCGTTCGCGACGGTGCGGCGTTGCGGATGTCCACGCGAGACGTCGCGCTTGACTATCTGGCGTGCGGACTCGATCCGGCGAAGACGATCCTCTATCGTCAAAGCGACGTGCCGGAAGTGCAGGAACTCGCCTGGTATCTGTCCTGTCTCTGCCCGATGGGGCTTCTTGAACGCTGCCACAGCTACAAGGACAAACTGGCGCACGGGCTGGATGCGACGCACGGCCTTTTCGCCTACCCCGTTTTGATGGCGGCGGACATTCTGATCATGAATGCCGATCTCGTGCCGGTGGGCAAGGATCAGAAGCAGCATCTCGAAGTGACGCGCGATCTCGCGCAGAAGTTCAATAACGCCTACGGCGAGATTTTCAAACTGCCAGACGCCTACATCCCCGAAACGGTCGCTACAATCCCCGGCCTCGACGGGCAGAAGATGTCGAAGTCCTACCACAACACGATCGAGCTTTTCGAGGACGCGAAGTCCATCAAGAAGAAGGTTATGTCGATCGTCACGGACTCGAAGGGACTGGATGATCCGAAAGTTCCGGAAGGCAATTCGATCTACGAACTCTACAAGCTCTTTGCGACGCCAGAGGAGACCGCCGCGATGGCCGATAATTTCCGTAAGGGTGGCTACGGCTACGGCCACGCCAAGAAGGCGTTGCTGGAGGCCTATCACCGTCTGTTCGACCCGTTCCGTGCCCGCCGCGAAGAATTGGCGCGGGATCCGGATGCGCTGGAGGACATCTTGCAGGCCGGCGCCGCCCGTGCCCGTACTCATGCCGGGGAAATTATGGAAAAAGTGCGCGCGGCCGTCGGCATTCGGCCCGCCCCGTTGAACGGCTAGCAGTTTCGGCGTCACGATGGCTCAGGCGGAACTTTTTGCAGACGAATACAAGGTGGACCTCGATGTGTTCGAGGGGCCGCTTGATTTGTTGCTCTATCTGATCCGCCGTGAGGAGCTGGACATCTACGACATTCCAATCGAGCACATCACGAAACAGTACATGCAGTATCTGGATCTGATGCGCCAGCTCAATCTCGACGTGGCGGGCGAGTTCATTGTGATGGCCGCCACATTGATGGTCGTCAAAAGCCGGATGCTGTTGCCTGTGGATCGCCGCGCCGCCGAAGAGGGAACGGACGAGGAGTGGGTGGATCCGCGCCTCGATCTGGTCCGCCAGTTGATCGAGTACAAGAAATTCAAGGACGCGGCGGGCAAACTCGGCGAATACGAATTGCTGCAGCAGGAGTCGTTCGAGTACGGCGGCGGCCGCCCTAAGTTCGAGAAGACGGCCGCCGATGCGGCGGACGCCCTGTCGCGCATTGACCTGTTTGATCTGCTCACCGCGTTCCAGGACGTGTTGGCGCGTCTGAACGAAGTCCCGCAGGAAGAACTGAAAGGAATGCGCTGGAGCGTGTCCGACAAGATGGACTTGATTGTCGACCGTTCGCGGCGCGAGGGACAGATCGCTTTCTCCCATTTGTTTGATGCGCACAGTCCGCGCGGCGAAGTGATCGTCACCTTTCTGGCGTTGCTGGAATTGTTGCGCCAGCATCGTATCGTCGTCTACCAGAATGCCGCGTTTCACGAAATCACCGTGCTGCCGTCGAAAGAGGCGCCGGACGATCAACCCCTTGAAGCCCCGGATGACTATGGATCTTGAAGAAGAAAACAAAACGCCGTCTGCGGCGAATTCCGAACCGGCGGTCGATGCCGTTTCGCCTGTTGCCGATGCTGCGTCGACGGCGGACGATGCGCCGCCGTCTGCACCGCCG
>CAZTHR010000163.1:2034-5138 GCA_964613265.1 uncultured Lentisphaeraceae bacterium
CCGCCGTCTGCACCGCCGCCGCCACGTCCGCGCGAACCGCGCGTACCATTGCCGTCGTCGCTTCAGGAAATCGTCGGGGCGTTGCTCTTCGCCTCCGAATCGCCGCTCACCGCCGGCGAACTGCGCAACACGGTGCGCGGCGTTGCGCCCGACGAAGGGGACGACGCCGAGTTGATGGACGTCTACAAGACCTGTACGTCGCGGGAAATCGACCAGGCGCTGCACGGCCTTGAAAAGGAACTCGAACGATCGGGTTGCGGTTTCCGTCTCGTCTGTTCCGGCGGCGCGTACCGTCTGCAGACGACCCCGACGTGCGGGCGTTACGTGCGGGCGCTTCTGAAGCTCGACCGTCCGAACCGCCTGTCGCGCGCGTCGCTGGAAACGCTTGCCATCGTGGCCTACCGTCAGCCGATCACGAAAGCCGAGATTGAGCAGATTCGCGGCGTGGGCGTGGACACGATCATGAAGTCCCTTGTTGAACTCCAGCTCGTGCGTCTCGTGGGGCGTAGCGAACTGCCGGGACATCCGTTTTTGTATGGCACGACGCCGCTCTTCCTTGAACATTTCGGCTTGGCGTCGTTGAGCGAACTCAACGCGCTCGACCCCACGCTCCAGCGGTCGAATCCGCGCGAACGCGCCAAACTGTTCGTCAAGAAGGAGAAACCTGCCGAAGAAACGCCCGCCGAAGCGGCCGTCGCGTCGGAGACGGTGGATGAATCCGCAGGGACGACAGCCCCTGTCGTGGAGACGTCGGATGCTGCCGTGGAGTCCGCGCCGGACGACGCAGAGCCCCAGGTGGCGGATGCGTCGGGCGAGGTGGTGTCCGCCGGGTTGTCTGGCGGCGCGGAGGACGACGTGTTCATCGACGACACGCCGGATGAATTCGACGAGGATGACGAAGACGCGGACGACGACGTGGAGGACGAAGATTCCGATACGGACGACGAAGACGATTTCGATGACGACGAGGACGATGAAGACGACGACGATCTGGACGATGACGGGGAAGGAGACGAAGAAGATGAAGATGCGTAAATGGATTTATGCGGGACTGGCCGCGCTGTTGGTGGGCGTCTGGGGATGCGATCGCGGGCCGACGCTTTCCGAACTCGAAGCGCGCGAACGGTCGTCGCGGCTGTTCTCGAACGCGATGGACGACTTGAACGCGGGGCGCGTCGACGCGGCGATTGCCGGGTTCGAGCGCGTCGTGCGGCAGGAGCCAAACGCCTACTCGGCGCATTTCCAGTTGGCGACGCTGTTGCAGGATATGCGCAAGGACTACATCGGCGCCATCGTCCACTACCGCGAATACCTCGCGTTGCGGCCGGAATCCGACAAGGCGACGGTGGCGCAGGATCGTCTGAAGACCTGCACAACGCTGTTGGAGGCGGAGATTGTGCGCAAGGAGGGCGGTCGTGCGTCGGACAAACTGGCGCAGGCCAACGACCTCCTCCAGAAAAAACAGGTCGCGCTGGAAACGGAAGTGGCGCGTCTGAAAAAGGATTTGGCCGCCGCGCAGGCGGATTTGGACAAGGCCACGCAGGAGAACAAGAAGTTCCGCAATCTGGTGTCCAAATTTTCCGAGGGCGATACGGGCGCCCCGCGCAATGTCGCGGCGAAGTCCGCGCGGGAAGCGTTGGCCGAACTGAAGCGGATGGAGGCCGAGGAAAAACGGCGGCGGGTGCGTCCGACGGACGCCGAGCTGTTGGACGAGGAAGACGAGCCGGCGGCGTCGCTTGCGCAGACGGACGAGGTGAAGCAGTTGGTCGCGGAAGCGGCCGCCGAAGACAAGGCGGATGCGAACAAGCCGCAGACGAAAGCGGGCGCGAAGGGTACGTCCAAGGCGGACGGCGGCCTTTCGTCCTTCCTGCCGGGCGGGCCGAAGAAGAAAGACCGGGATGCGGGACGGCCTGCCACGTATACCGTTCAGGCGGGCGACACGCTGTTCAGCATTTCCAAGCGTTTCTACGGGACGAACGCCCGGTGGCGCGACATCCGCGATGCGAACCGTCTGATCATCCCGCAGGACGGCCGTGTGCGGCAGGGGCAGGAAATCAAACTTCCGTAAACGAAGAACGCGGAGCGAACGGAACATGGCGGCGATTCGAACCATGCTGGTCACTTACAACCACGCCTACACGAGCGAGGACGCGCCGTGGCTGATGGACACGGTGAACGACCCCGCCGGGTCGGCGCGTGCGTTGAACGGGCGGTCGGGCTGGCGGCTTTTCCACTATTTGGCCGGCGGCAAGACGTTCGGGTTGCCGGGGCGCTTCCACATCGTCCTGCGCCGTCAGCGGCGTTTCCTGCGCGTGGCGGTTGTGTTGCTTGCCGTCTGGTGTCTCTTCTGGTTCCTCTGAAAAAGGCGGAGGCGTGATTTCTCTGCGTATTTGAATCGATTGAAAGGTGAAAACGAAATGACAATGATGAAAAAGAATGTGTGGCTGTTCTGCGTACTGCCGTTTCTGCTGCCGGCGCAGAACGCGGCGCGGTCGGCCTATCAGCAGCAGCAGTTGTTGGACGAGATTCCGCGCTTGATCCAGCAGTTCGATCAGCTCGTGCAGAATCAGGATCAAATCGCCCTGCGGTTGCAGAAGGTCGAAGCGGCTTTGAACAACGCGGGCGATTCGTCGGGGGATGTTGCCGCCCTGCGTGCGGAAGTGGCTGAATTGAAGTCCTCGATGCGTCGCGACCAGGATCAGATGCGGCGTGAAATCGTGAACGACCTTTCCAAGCGCATGGCGGCGATCGCATCGTCGTCCGCCGTTTCCCGTGCCGCGCCGCCGCCCCCCGCGTCCGCGCCGGCGACCCGTCCGGCTCCGCCCCCGCCGCCGGCGGCGGATGTCGGACCGCACTACGAATACGTTGTCGAGAAGGGGCAGACGCTCGATTTCATCGCGAAGGGTTTTGGTACGACGCGGGCGAAGATTCTCGCCGCGAATCCAGGCCTCAAGCCCAACGTGTTGCGCGTGGGCCAGAAGCTCATCATCCCCGCCGAGGAGACGTCGGCCACGCCGGCGCCGAAGGCGCCGCGGAAGGGCCGGAAGTAGGGGGGCGTGTCCATGGCGGGCTATCCTGAAGTGCGTCTGCGCCGTCTGCGTCGG
>CAZTHR010000164.1:0-5068 GCA_964613265.1 uncultured Lentisphaeraceae bacterium
CCGTAGCAGCAGACCTCAGCGCACGACCATGCGGCTGTCGGGCGAAAACGCAATGTGGTGGCAGGTGGCGATGCAGATGCCGTAGTTGGTGATGGGAACACCCGCTGCCCGACACCGGGCGATTCGCGCCTGAACGGCGCGGCGCGTGAGCATACAGCCGCCGCACTGAACCACGAGCCGATAGGGCGACAAATCGTCGGGGAAGGAATTGCCGGACGCCCACACGAAGTTCAGCGTCCGTCCCGTGTAGGTCTGAATCCACTTCGGCAATTTCACCGTGCCAATATCCGTACACTGGCGGTGATGCGTACAACCCTCCGCAATCAACACGGTGTCGCCGTCGTTCAACGTGCGCAACGCCGCCGCCCCCGCCGCGTAGGCGGCAAGATCGCCTTTCGCGCGGGCGAAGACGATGGAGAAACTCGTGAGCGGAATGTCGGGCGGCAACGTCTTCGACACGATGCCGAACGCCTGGGAATCCGTGATGACGAACGTCGGCGGACACGCAAGCCGCGCAAGCGCGACGGCGAGTTCCGTTTCACGGCAAACAACGGGGATCGCGCCTGCGTCGAGCAGTTCGCGCACGACCTGCTGTTGCGGAAGAATGAGACGCCCCTTCGGCGCGGCGGAATCGATTGGACACACGCAGACGACCACATCGCCCGATTGTACAAGATCGCCCACGAGCGGCGGTGGGGTGTCGGACGGCGCGAGTGCGGCAATTTTCGCTTTGAGGCCGTCCACGGAATCGCCGCGCCGATAGACGAGATGGGCGATGCCGCGACGGGTACACGTGGCAATCAACTCGCGTTCCAGCGAACCGAGTTCACCCGCCACGACGATGATCGCGACGTCCGTCGTCTCCAACACCGCGCGCGTTTTCGCCACGCGCAACGCACCGAGTTCGCCCGCGTCGTCGTCAAGACCCGCCGTGTCCGTCAGAAGGCACGGGCCGAGCGGCAAAATCTCCATCGCCTTTGAAACGGGGTCTGTCGTCGTGCCTGGCTGATCGCTCACAATGGACACGGGCTGCCCTGTCAACGCATTGATGAGCGTGGACTTGCCCGCGTTCCGCTTGCCGAAAAACGCCAGATGGATGCGGCTGCCGCCGGGCGTCTCGTTCAATTCGCCCATCGTACGGCCTCAGGTGAACAGGATTTCCTCGCCGTGGAACATGAAGTTGCCGCCCACGACGTACTCCATCGCCGTCGGCGAAAAACGATCCTGCACGGTGATGTGGAGATGCCCCGCGAGAATGCCCTTGAGAAGCGGCTCCTTCTTCAAGTCGGCGATGAACGCCTTTGTCGTGGGATCGGTCAACTGCTTTTGATAGTCGCCCGACGCCGCCGGCACCGCCGCATTCGTAAACGGCCGGTCGACTGTCCAGAACTTCCGATTGGCACGCCAGATCGATTCCGTGAAAAACGGCACGTGCTGGCAGAGGACGATGGGCAGCCCCTTCTTCACTTCCGCATGGAAGCGTTCAACCTGTTCCGGCGTTACGTAGCCATAGACGGAATCCATCGAGACGAAGTTCACGCCGTGCACCACACGTGCATCGAAATGGATGTCGAACGGATAGGCCTGCTGGATTCGTCCGGCCGTCGCCGCCTTGTTCGCCTCCGTGGGCGTTTCCTTGTCCAGCCACATGGACTGCGAATACTCGTGGTTGCCCATCGAACCGAACATCGCGCCGCCGAAATACTTTTTCACGAGATCGAAGTTCGCCTCGCTCTGCCAGTCGATCAAATCGCCCGTATGGATCACGTAGTCGACGTTCTTCTTCGCCCAGGCGAGCGAATCGCGCAAGGCCTCCTCCTGACGGCCACCGAATGTCTGCGTCCGAATTTGGCGGAGTTTCTGTTTCTTCTCGTTCTCGTGCGGATAGGCGGACGTGAAATGCGTGTCCGAAATGTGCAACACGGAAAACGGCTTCGCCAACCCGATGTGGATGTGATTGTAGGCAAGTACGAGACGTTCAAATCCGCCCCGGCGCGGGAAAACGGATGGATCGTCCGCCGCGATGGACGGCAGGGCCGACGCCGCGACAAGACCGCCAAGTGAACCGAGAAAGGCACGACGCGAGACATTCAACTCCATGGGATGTTCCTTCTTTTGCTTTTGAAAACGACACGATCAGCCCCAGGCGGAAAGACGTTCCGCACGGCCTTTCGCAAGCAGGGTTCGGAGAGCGGCGGGGTCGTTCGCGGCCAGGGCGGCACGATAGCGGCCCAGACGGTCAATCAAACCGTCGAGGACGTCCAGCAGCGCCGTACGATTCGCGCAGAAAAGATCCGTCCAGATGTCCGGATCGAGACGCGCCACGCGCGTCATGTCGCGGAAACTGCCCGCCGAGTAACCGCGATGGTCTTGGGCGAGCGGATCCTGGATGTAGGCTGACGACACGATGTGCGCAAGCTGGCTCGTAAGGGCGATCATGCGGTCGTGGTGTTCGGGCGTCGTGTGCACGACGTGCGTGAAACCGATTTCGCGAAACAGGGCGTCTAGCAAATCGAGCGGCCCGCGTCCGCAACTTGGATACGGCGTGAGGATCATCGACGCGCCGTGGAAAAGGTGCGGCGTGGCGTTCTCCCAGCCGGACACCTCCTTGCCCGCCATGGGATGGCCGCCCACGAACGTCCAGCGATCTTGGAACGCATACTTCGACAACGCCGCGCAGATGTCCGCCTTCACGCCAGCGGCGTCGACGACGACTGCGCCCGACTTGAACGATGCCGCGTGCGCATCAATCCAATCGACGATGCGATTCGGCGGGAGCGCGATGACGATGACATCCGCAACCGAAAAGTCGTCCCCCAGCACGTCCTGCGCTTCGCCCTCGGCGACGGCGCGTTCGGCCGTCGCCCGCGTCCGATTCCAGACATGCACGCGATGGCCGGCCGCCGTGAACGCTTTCACGAAACTCCCGCCAATCAAACCCAACCCGACAACGGCGATGTCCATGGTCGTCTCCTCAATCCGTCCGCGTCAGCGAGCCAGCAAATCTTCACGGACGTCACGCGGCACGAGATCGAAACTGTCCGGCTCCATCGAGTAGGAGGCGCGTCCTTTCGTGAGCGAACGGATCGACGTCGCGTAGCCGAACATCTTCGCCATCGGCACACGTGCGTGGACAATCTGCATGTCGCCGCGCTGTTCCATGTCAAGCACCGTGCCACGCCGCATGTTGAGGTCGCCCAGCACTTCGCCGACGGATTCGGGCGGCGTGGTGATTTCCAGTTTCATGATCGGCTCAAGGAATTCCGGCGCGGCAGCTTCCGCCACTTCACGGAAGCCCATGACGGCGGCCGTGCGGAACGCAATTTCGTCCGACACTTCCGGATCGACGATCGTTGCGCGGACGGCCGTCACTTCCAAATCCGTCATCGGGTAACGCGCGAGAACGCCCGTCACCACGCCATCCTCCAGTCCCTGCTGAATGCACTCCACCATTTTCGGATCGGGGAAAGCGTTCTTCACGTCGCGGGAAATCGTTACGACACGCCCCTTGCCGCGTTCGAGCGGCTTGATTTCAAGCAACAGCGTAGCCGCATGGCGTTTACCGCCAAGTTCGCGATCGAACGTAAACGACTTCGCGGCCGGCTGCGTGACCGTTTCAAGATAACTGACCATCGGCTTGCCGACGTTCGCGGCCACTTTGAATTCGCGTTTCAGACGATCCACAAGGATTTCAAGATGGAGTTCGCCCATGCCGGAGAGAATCGTCTGCCCCGTCTCCTCGTCCTGGCGCACCTGGCACGTCGGGTCTTCTGCGGCGAGTTCGTTCATGGAATCGACGAGCTTGTCCTTGTCCGCCCCGCTCTTCGGTTCAATGGCGAGGAACATGACGGGCTGCGGTGCCGTGATGCGTTCGAGATAGCAGGGCTTCATTTCCGCACAGAGCGTGTCGCCCGTCGTGGCCTCCTTCAACCCCACGATTGCGCCGATGTCGCCCGCATGGAGTTCGTCGATTTCAATGCGCTGATTCGAGAACATCCGCACGAGCTTCATCACGCGCTCACGTTTGCGCGTGCGTGGATTGTAGACGTTCGCGCCCTTTTTCAAGATGCCCGAATAGACGCGCACGAAGAAGAGGCGGCCATACGTGTCCGACGCGATTTTGAAAACGAGCGCAGACAAGAGATCCGTGTCGTCCGGCTTGCGCGTGACTTTCCCACCGCTCTTGAGATCCGTCGCCTCTGTGAGTGGACGGTCGAGCGGGCTTGGCAGATACCACACGATGGCGTCAAGCAACGGCTGAACGCCCTTGTCCTTGAGGGACGTGCCGCAGAGCACAGGCACCATCTGGTTCGACAGCACGAGCCGGCGAATCGCGCCTTTCAATTCGTCGGCCGTCAGATCGCCCTTGTCGAGATAGGCCTCCATCACACCCTCATCGAGGTCGGCCACCTTCTCGCACAGTTCGGCACGCGCCAGGTCGGCCTCGTCCTTCAACTCATCCGGGATGTCCGTCACCGCGAACTTTGCGCCGAGGGAAGCATCGTCGAAAATCACCGCCTTCATTTCAAGGAGGTCGACGACGCCCTTAAACCCATCCTCCTTGCCGATCGGCAGTTCGACGGGCACGGCGTTCGCGTGAAGCTTGTCGCGCATTTCCTGCACCACGCGCGCGAAGTTCGCGCCCATGCGATCCATCTTGTTGACGAACGCCACGCGCGGCACGTGATAGCGATCCGCCTGACGCCACACCGTCTCGCTCTGCGGTTGAACGCCGCCCACGGCGCAGAATACGCCCACGGCGCCGTCGAGCACGCGCAGAGAGCGTTCGACCTCCATCGTGAAATCGACATGGCCAGGCGTGTCGATCAAGTTGATCGTGTGCCCCTTCCATTCGCACGTGATGGCGGCCGACGTGATCGTGATGCCACGTTCACGTTCCTGGATCATCCAGTCGGTCGTCGTGTCGCCCTCGTGGACTTCGCCGAGGGCGTGGATCTTGCCCGTGTAATAGAGGATTCGTTCGGTCGTCGTCGTCTTGCCCGCGTCGATGTGGGCCACAATGCCGATGTTGCGGAGAGTATCAAGTGAGTGCGCTTCCATGACGGGA
>CAZTHR010000165.1:0-5060 GCA_964613265.1 uncultured Lentisphaeraceae bacterium
AACTTCCCATTGGACAGTGCCGCTTTTTTTTGAGACAATTCTTCTATTCTTTTTCATACCGACAAGGAGAGTTTTCGATGCAGTTGAATCGTCGTCAGTTTCTCGGCGCGTCTGCGGCGTTCGCGGCGCCGTTCGTCTTCACTGGCTGCTGTGCCAGTCGCGTCCGTACGTTCGCGGCCAACGAAAAGGTCAACATCGGCGTCATCGGCATTGGCCGAATCTCGACGACGATGGATATGCCGCTTGCGATGAAGCACACGGATCTCTGTCGCATCACGGCCGTCTGCGATGTCGACGCCAAACGGCGGGCGCACGGTGTCGCCTACGTGCAGAAGAAGTACAAAGATCTGCTGGGAACATCCAACTATCCGGTCAAGACGTACGCGGACTACCATGAAATGCTGGCCGATCCGTCGATCGACGCGGTGGAGATTTGCATTCCGGACCACTGGCATACGCTCGTGGCCTGTGCCGCGCTCGCCGCCGGGAAGCACATCTGGTTGCAGAAGCCGTTCTCCCAGACGATTACGGAAGGGCGCATCATCGCGAATCTCGCCAAAATGCAGAACCGCGTCGTGCAGGTCGGTTCCTGGCAGCGCAGCGTGGAGCAGTTCCACCGCGTGTGCGAACTCGTCCGCAACGGACGCATTGGCGACATCAAGCGGGTCGAAATCGGCATTGGTCTCGACGGTGCGGGCGGCCGTTCCGCCGTTGAGCCCGTACCCGAGAATCTGGACTACGACATGTGGTTGGGGCCGACCCCGGGTGCGGACGTGACGCCGTACAACTGGACGCGCGTCCATCAGCAGAATCTCACGAAGATTGGCGACCGGCCGGGCTGGATTCAGATGGCGCCGTACGGTTGGGGCATGATCACGAACTGGGGCGCCCATCACATCGACATCGCCCAGTGGGGATTGGGCAAGGACGATGCGGGCCCTGACGGCGTTTCGGGCACGTGTGGGTGGATGGACACGACGGGCGGCAAGCTCTGGAACGTTCATACGACTTACGATCTCCATTACGCCTACAACGGCGGCAAGACGGACGTCCACGTGTGCAACAAGTTCCCGATGGGGATCAAGTTCATCGGCGAGAAGGGCGACTGGCTCTACTGTATGCGCGGCCGCGTGAAGGTCACGCCGAGCGATCCGGACGTGCCGTCGAACGGAAAGATGCAGCCGCTGATGGCCTCGAAGAACAAGCTGCTCGAAAAAATGGCCGCGCCCGAAATTCCGCTTCTCACGTCGAACGACCACTGGAAGAACTGGTTGGAGGCCATTCGTCTCGGCGACCCGTCCCACACGGTCACGAACGCCGAGGCGGCGCAGCGCTCTTCGACGGCTTGCTGCCTTGGGCGGATGTGCATGGAGTTGAGCCGCGGGAAAAAAGACGGCGCGACGGTGGCGTGGGATTCCAAACAGGAGAATACGGACGATCCGAAGGCGCGCAAACTGATGGTGCCGTTCTCGCGGGGACGCTACGACGTGCGTTTGGAACTTGCCCGCTACGGCTTCGACTACGACGACGTTCTGCGTGGTTGATCTGTCCGCCGCGCAACGTTTGACAACGGAAACAGCACGGTGTTCGCACTCGGCATCATCCGGGATTGGCAGGATCTCAACGCATTCGAGATCATCCGCCATCCGTGGTTTATTTCGGCGTTTCTCGCCGGCGGGCTCGCCCAGGTCATCAAACTGGTGACGGTTCTGATCCGCCGGCGGACGTTCGACCATCGGCTTTTCGTGGCGGCCGGTGGGATGCCGAGTGCGCATTCGGCGCTTGTGACGGCGCTGGCCGTGGCGGTCGGTCTGACGGACGGATTCGATTCGCCCGAAGCGATGATCGCCGTCGGCCTCGGCACGATTACGCTGGTGGACGCCGTGTCGATCCGCCGCGCGGCGGGCGAACACGCCGCGTTGCTCAATCGGATTGCGGCGCGGTTGAACGCGGACGGGACGTTCCCGGCGGTTCGTTTGGAGGAGCGTCTGGGACATCGCCGCCGCGAAGTGGTGGGCGGCGTTCTCTTCGGCATCCTTGTGGCGGTGACGGTCTGTGGCATTTGGGATTTTTGGAAATGATGAAACGCATCCTCCATTACGTGTTGCTCGCGGCCGTCCTGCTGGGCGTGCCGGCGTTGTGTGCCTGGCTGGGCGGGTTCGATGAAATCTGGGAAGGGGTGAAGAGTTTTCCGCCGCGCACGGAGGATTGGGGCTTCCATCCCGAAAAACTCTGGAATCATCGGCGGCCGTTTTCGTGGCCGTGGTTTCTCGGCATGGCGGCGCTCACGGCCGTCTGCACGGGGCCGCTCGTGCGGCGGGCCGTCCGCGCGGCGCGGACGAAAATTGCGCCGGCCGCCGCGTCCAAGGGCACGTGCCGTTTCCCGTGGTGGGGTTGGCTGGGCGTGGGGATTCTCGCCGTGGCGTGGACGTTCGCCTGGAATCGTTTCACATGGTTCGCGCCGTACCAGCCGCACACGTACATGCCGCTCTGGATCGGCTACATTCTCATCATCAACGGCCTGACCGTCAAGCGTGTTGGGTCGTCGCCAATGACGCGCCACCCGCTGCCGTTCCTGCTGACGTTCCCGGCGAGTTCGCTTTTTTGGTGGTTCTTCGAGTATCTCAACCGCTACGTTTGGAACTGGTACTACCGGGGCGTCGACCACATGAGCGCGTTGGAATACACGTTCTATGCGACGTTCTGTTTCACGTCCGTGTTGCCCGCCGTTGCCTCCACGGCCGCGTGGCTGCACACGTTCGCCGCGTTCCGCGACGACGCCTATGATGGCATGGCCCGTGTCGATCTGCGCCGGCCGTGCTGGATGCTCTTTCTGCTGGGGCTTGCGGCGGCGGGGCTGACGGGTATCGTCTTCTGTCCGCAGTACACCTATCCGCTCCTCTGGCTGTCGCCGTTGGCGATGTTCCTGTTCCTTCAATTCCTGTTGCGCGAACCGAGTGTGATGGATCGTACGCGGACGGGCAATTGGTCGGCGTTCTTCCGTTTCGCCGTGGCGGCGTTGATCTGCGGCTTGTGCTGGGAGACGTGGAACTACTACAGTTTTTCAAAATGGATCTATTGTGTGCCGTACGTTCACCGCTTCCAGATCTGGGAAATGCCGCTGATCGGGTTCGCGGGCTACTTGCCGTTCGGCGTGGAATGCGCGGCGGTGACGGCTTGGATTTGTCCGGCGCTTGTGGAAAACGAAGAAAGGATCGAAGGATGAAGAAACTGCTGGTGGTGGCCGCGCTTGCGGCGTGTACGGTTGGTGCGGAGACGATTGACGTGCCGGCGGGGCAGACGGTGAAGGTGGAGGCGGGACGCCGCTTCACGGGTGGTTCGCTCGTCAAGACGGGCGCGGGGACGCTCGATTTGAGCGGCGCCGTGTTGGCGAACGCGGGGTTGGTCGTTCAGGCGGGCGCCGTCCGTTTCCAGGGGGGCGCGTCCGCAGCGCCCGTGACGGCGCGTTACCTGAAATTCAACGTCAAGGCGGCGCGGCCCGCCAAGAACGGCCCGCCCGAATACGCCAACTCCGGGTCGCAGTTCAGCGAGTTCCGTATTTTCAAGGACGGCAAGATGTTGCCGCTGCCGGCCGGGACGCACGCGATGAACGGTTCGCCGGACTGGCGGGAGGGACCGGACAAGGGACTCGACGGCGATTTGAAAACGAAGTGCTATTTCAATCCGCTGACGATTGATTTTGGCCGGGAGGTGACGTTCGACGGCTATTCGTTTGCGACGGCGAACGACGCGATTGGCCGCGATCCCTACACGTGGACGCTGTCGGCCGGTTTCGCGGACGGTTCGAGCATTGACTGGCTCGACATTAGCACGGTCGAGAAGTACGAAGCGCCGCACGCGCGGAACGCGGACATTGGAAAGGTCTTTCCCGTGTCGTTGAAAGACCTCGTGCCGCCGCACTATGCCGTGACGGTCTGCGGGACGGGGCGGCTCGTCCTCTCCGGGTTGAACGAAACGCTGGAAAACGTGTCGGGCAACGGCCTTATCGTACTGGAGAACGCATCGTTGGACGTCGGAACGGAAGCCATGTTCGCGGGCAGCGTCGTTGGCGGCGCGGTTTCGTTCAAGCGGAAATAACGGATAGGGTTGAAACGGACGGGACGGTTCGAGAGGACGGACGACATGAAGATTCTCGTGACGGGCGCGACGGGACTGCTGGGACGCGCGGTGATGCGGCGTTTTGCGGACGAGTCGGATTTCAACGTGGTCGGTTTGTGTCATACGCGGACAGGAGACGGTTTGAAACCCGTCGACTTGACCGATGTGGCGGCCGTGCAGACGGTGCTGGACGCGGAGCGTCCAGACGTGATTGTCCACACGGCGGCCATCCGTCGTCCCGATGCGTTTGCGGCGGACGAAGCGGCGGCGCGTCGGTTGAACGTGGCGGCGACGGAGACGCTCGCGCGGTGGACGGCGGTGCATCCGGGGGTTTTTCTTGTCTACATTTCGACCGACTACGTGTTTGACGGGACGCAGCCGCCCTACTTTCCCGCGTCGCGTCCGCATCCTGTCAACGGCTACGGGCAGTCCAAGCTCGATGGTGAAATCGCCGTGCGCGCAACGGCGGGGGCGCAAGCGGCGGTTCTTCGTGTGCCGATCCTGTACGGTGACGAGGTGGAGACGCTGGCGGAATCGTCCGTGACGACCGTGATGGCGCAGGTACTCAAGCTGGCTCGTCCCGGCAACGAGACGTATTCCAAGTCGTTTCCGCTCGTGCTGGACGACTGGTCCGTTCGTTATCCGACGCACGTGTCGGATGTGGCGGATATTCTGGCGCAGATCGTTGCTCGTCGGCTGGTTGGTACGTTCCAGTGGAGCGGCCGCGAGGCGTTGACGAAACTCGACATGGGGCTGGTCGTGGCGAAAGAACTGGGACTTGCGACGGCCTTGTTGAAGGGGAGCGGCGAACCGGCGGCGGGTGGCGAGCCGCGACCGAAAGACTGCCATTTGGATTGTGGTGCGTTGGAGGCGCTCGGCGTGACGACGCCCGGCATTCCCTACGCCGTGGCCGTTCGCCGGCTTCTCGCCCGCTTCGCCTG
>CAZTHR010000166.1:0-5049 GCA_964613265.1 uncultured Lentisphaeraceae bacterium
GGGGAATTTGGTAGAATAGGGCGAACAAGGAGAAACACCCATGTCCACAACTCACGAACGTCCGCGCATCGGGCTGGCTTTCGGCGGCGGCGGCGCGCGCGGCCTGGCGCACCTCGGCATCACGCAACGTCTGCTCGAACTGGGCGTTCCCATCCACTGCGTGGCGGGGACGTCCATCGGCGCCGTCATGGGCGCCGTTTTCGCGTCCGGCTCGCTCGAACGCGCGTTCGCCTGGTGCCACGAACCCGACTGGAAAAAACTGTCCCGCCTCCTGCTCGACCGCCCGCTCACGCGCAAGGCGGTCATCCAGGGCACACGTATCGAAGAACTGCTCGCAGACTTGATTCCCGCCCGGACATTCAACGAACTCGCCTGTCCCTTCGCCGCCGTCGCCACCGACCTGCAGACGGGCGAAGAGGTCGTGCTCGACCACGGTTCGCTCCAGACGGCCATTCGCGCCTCCATCTCGATTCCCGGCGTTTTCCCGCCCGTCGAACGCGACGGCCGCATCCTCGTGGACGGCAGCCTCGTCACGCCCGTGCCCGTGGCCGTTTGCCGCCAGCTGGGCGCCGATCGGGTCATCGCCGTGGACGTCAACCCGCCGTTGGATGCGCGGGCGCAGAAACCGTTCGACCAGATGACCATCTTCGACATCCTCGTCGACACCTTTCGGATCACCAACGCGGAAATGACGCGCCATCTGCTGCGGGACGCGCCGCCGGACGTGCTGTTGCGCCCAGACGTCGGCATGGTGAAGACACTGGACTTCCGCAATGCGCCGCAGTTGATCGCGCGTGGCCGCCAGTGCGTCGACGCCGTGCAGACGGCGTTCGACGTCTGGCGAACCTGACGCCGCGCGGAGGAACTGCCGGGCGGGCCGATTCGGTGTCAGGACAAAAACCGAATCAACCAGATACACCCCGTTCCTGCCGCACGGATCGTGCATCACGCGCTTCGGCTCACGGCGGACGCGCCCATCGTGCGTGGTATCACGGCGGGAACGCCAAAGACGATGAACAGCATGGCCGATTCAATCGCCACGGAGAGTTCAAACGCCTCCGACGGCGTGAAGAAGAAATAGCCCTGCTGGTCGGTTCCGTCGCTCGACCGCCGCGACACGTTCAACATATAGCCCGGGCGCGGTTCAATCTGATGCCCGAAGCGAATGATCGTGTTCGCGTTACGCGAACGGTGGAACAACCCCTTGCCCTCGAAAATGTCCTCCTGGATGCCGCGAAAGACTTGCAGAAACTGCGAGAGGTCGGTCTTGTCCAGTTTGAACACAATCCGCTTCTCCCAGTCGAACGTCGGGAACGACACCTGGGCGCCCGTCCGCGAGCCGACGGACTTCTGGGGCGCCAGTTCGACGAACAAGCTGCCCGGCGTGTTGTCGTGGGCGGGATGCAGCTCGAAACTGATCGCGCTCCCCGTCCCCTTCCCGTTCGCATGGTAGTAGGTGTTGGATGGACGGATCCGGTTCGGCGGGCGTCCTTCCGTTTGCAAGGCCGGCGGCGGTGCGCCGCAGCCCGTCTTGTCGACTTCTTCGTTCATGGCATTCCTCTCTTTCTTTTTCTTTCGTCTCTCTCTGTTTGCCGCCGACGCGCCTCTCGGCGCGTCAAACGGCCTGTCGGAATCGGTAGCCGCAGCCGGACACCGTTTCCACGCACACCCCCGCCGTACCAAGTTTACGGCGGAGTTTGGCAATCTGCTGGTCAACGAGGCGGAACGACCCGACGCGCAAACCGCCCCATCCCACTTCAAACAGACGTTCGCGCGAAAAAAGGCAGTCGGGATTCCGCACGAACAGTTTCATCAAACTCGTCTGCACCGGCGTCAACGGCACACGGCGCGTACCATCCTCCAGCAACAGATGGTTGCCGGCGTCGAACGTCCAGCGGCCGAACACGTACGTTTCCGCGACTGGGCGAACGGCCGGGGACACGACGCGCGTCCGCCGCAAGGCGGCCCCGATCCGCGCCTGGAGTTCCTGCATCCGCACGGGCTTCGTGAGATAGTCGTCCGCGCCCAGCCCCAACCCGAGCACCGTGTCGGACTCCTCGTTCTTGGCCGTCAACAGCAGAATGGGGACGGCCGCGTCCACGTTGCGGACATGGACGCAGACCTCGAACCCCGTCATGCGCGGCATCATCACGTCCAGCAACAGCAAATCGGGCCGTGCACGGTCGAACGCCGCCGCCGCATCGACTCCGTTCGCGACGGCCTGGACGGTATGCCCTTCCAGTTCCAACGCCACCTTCAAGCCCTCGCGGATGTTGTCTTCGTCTTCCGCCAGCAGAATGTTCGCCATGGTACACCGTTCCTTTCCGTTGTGAAGGCCGCGGACACCTTGTCCTCGGCACGGGAACAGTTTGACATAAAGGCGACGAAAAGTTCTTGCGAAAGTCTTGCAATCCTTTCAAAGATCTTTCAAGGAATTTGCATTTCTTGCGAAATTGTTGCAATTCTTTCACGCGCAACAGCAAAACGCAAGAATGTGCTATAGTATGGGCGTGAAAGCACACACATGCAAATCAACGTTTTTCTGCGTTCTGCTCACGCTCGGCCTTGCGTCAAGCCACGGCGCCGCGCCGCGTTCGGCTGTATCCGCTCGGGCGCCGGCGGACGCCAACCGCATCCTCGCGCTTCAGATCTGCCTTGACCGGCGCGGGCTTTCATGCAACACGCTCGACGGCGTGAACGGGCGCAAGACGCAAGTCGCGCTCGCCACATGGTGCGCACTCAACGGCAAGCCCTACACGCCCGGCCTTGAAGCGACGGCCTGGGAGACGTTTTTCCCGAACGAACGAAATCTGTTCACGACGCAGATCGTCACGGCGCAGGACGTCGCCGCGCTCGTGAAAATCCCCAAGACGCCCGAAGGGAAGGCCGCCCTGCCCCGCATGGGGTACGAGACGCTGCAGGAGATGTTCGCTGAACGGGGTCGCCTGTCCCAGACGATGTTGAAAAAACTCAACCCGGCGCTTGCGTGGCCCAACCCACCCGTCGGCGCGGCCGTGAAAATCCCCTTCTTCCCGCCTGAACGAACGCACGGCCGAAAGGTCGATTCCACGGCGAGCGTCCTGCGCGTTTCGTTGTCGCGGTTTGAAATCACGGCGTTCGACGAACGCGGCCGGCTCATCGCCCTCTTCCCCTGTTCCATCGCGGCGTCCAAAAAGAATCTGCCGCCCGAAGGCGAACTGCACGTCGTGACGAACCTCGCGAACCCCGACTACACCTACACGCCCGACAACCCGCCGAAGGGACGGCGCGTCGAGCGGCGGATGTTCAAGCCCGGTCCCAACAATCCCGTCGGTCTGGCGTGGATTGGACTCAACCTCCCCGGCTACGGCATCCACGGGACGCCCGAACCGGAAAAAATCGGACGCCCCGCTTCACACGGCTGCTTTCGTTTGGCGAACTGGAATGCCGTCCGCCTCCACAAACTCTGTACGCTGAGCACGGCCGTCGTCATCGAAAAATAGACGGCACGTGCACCCGTTCCGGCGCTAGGCGTACAGAAACGCGCAACGTGCGTTCTTGTGTTCGGCCACCTTCTCGTCCCAGACCTTCGGGCGCGGTTGGCCCGGCCGCAACGGCACGGGGAAGAAGAAGTCGTTCTGCCGCAACGTCGCAACCGCGCGGTCTGCTTCCGTCTTGAACACGCAATAACCGATGTCGCCCCAATGCCCCGTCGAGGGCAGGCAAAGGTGGCGGAAAATCTTTTGATCGCGGTAGTTCCGGTGGTACCAATAGGGCACCCAGCGGTGGTCGTGTCCGTGAATGTAGCCCGCGCAGGCGGGCGTGGCGTCCAGACACGACAGCAGCGACTTCCCGCCGACGGAAAGTTCACGCACCGGGTGGTGGGCGCCCACGAAGAACGGACGTTTGCGCGTCTTCAGTTCGGCGGCCAGCCAGTCCTGGACGTCGGCGGGCAGTTTGCCCGGTACGGGGTTGTCCGCCCCGGCGCCCTTCGGATTCTCGTCGAGCGAATCGATCAACAGGAAATCGGCCGTGCCGAGATTCACGACGGACACGACACGCCCCGGCACGGGCGTCGCCTTTTCCTGTTCGGGATAGAGATCGAAAAACGGACGGCGATGGTCGTGATTGCCCATGGTGATCCGTACGTCGATGCCAACGTCCTTCATCTGACGAATCAGCGGCAGGGACTTTTCATAGTCGGCCTTCTCGCCGAAGATCCAGGCCAAGTCGCCGAAAATCAACACATGGCGCGGCAGCGGATCCATCCGCAAAACTTCCGCGACCTTGGCCGCGAAAAGCGGATACTGGTATTCCGGCCGCCCGGCCACGCCGTTGACATGCACGTCCGAGAAAAATACCGTCAGATTCTCGTCGAACTCCGCCGCCGTCTTGGCGAAGAGCCGCGAACACGTCCCCGGCGCAACGGCCGCCGCCGTCGCCAACTTGATAAACGAACGCCGATCCATCAGACTTCCTCCTTTTTCGATTCCTCTTGTTTTGTCGATGATGCCTCCGCCGAGTCGGCAGCGGCCGCTTCGTCGGCCGACACCTCGCCCAGCGTTTTCGTACCCGACAGCAGCGCCACGACCTGCTGCTGGACTTCTCCAAGATTTTCAAGCCGCAGACGCGGGTCGAGCACGATGAAACTCTCGCCTGTGCGGCGATGCTCGTAGACGCGGAGAATCGTCTGATCCTCCTGCTCGCGCGCGTCGCGTTCCACCAGAATCTTCGAACGCTCCAACATCACGGCCAGCACGTAGACGACGTTCTTCATCGCCGGATCTTCGAGCGCCACGAGACGACGCAGCAAATCGTCGGCCGTTTCCTTCTTGAGCGGCTCCTTCTTGGCATCGGGCGGCGGCGGGGCCGCATAGACGCCTTCCCACGCGCTGAACGGCGCCCAGTCGCGCGGAAACGTCTTCCAGCATTCGGGATGACAGTCCATCCGCTCATAGCCATTCGCCGTCTCCCTGAGGACGGAGACGACCGGCGATTTGTCAATCAGGGGCTTCTGGCAGACCGAGCAGACGTGCCCCCGCGATTTGATATTCCATTCCTGTGCCACGA
>CAZTHR010000167.1:0-3179 GCA_964613265.1 uncultured Lentisphaeraceae bacterium
GCCTTCTTCAGACCACGCCAGGGCTTGCCCGGACGCGGGAAGGTGTCGTCGCCGTACTCCGGCATCGCCACGTCGCCCGGCTTCTCGAAATCGGCGGGCGTGGGCGTGCAGGCGAAGTTGTAGTACGGGGACCCCTCGTTCTTGATGAGGTCGTTAAGCGAAACCATCTGGCCCGTGTAGGCCGAAATGCGAATCATCACGCCACAGGCGGTGGACATCGCACACGCCTCGCCCTCATTGTAGTAGGGACCCTTGCCGACGATGGACTTGAGCAGGTCGATGTGTTCGACCACGTAGGGGTTCAAGTCCAGGAAGTCGCCCGACAGTTCGACCTTCTTGTTGTTCTCGTCGCGCACAATCTGTCCGCCGGCGATGGTGAACTTCTCCGTGCGGAAGAACTCGCGTACGTCTTCCTTGCAGGCGTCGATCTGACGGCACATCGAATGGATGTGGACGCCGTCGCCGTAGTCGAAGTCGCCCGAGAAGAAGTCGTACTGGTTGCCCGACACACGACGCATACGGCCACCGAACGCAACGACGGTCTTCGGATAGCGGCCGAGATACCAGTTCGCGATGTCGATGTTGTGGACGTGCTGTTCGCAGATGTGGTCGCCGGAGAGTTCCGCGAAGTTCAGCCAGTTGTTGCAGAGATAGGCCGCGTTGGACTGGCCGTTCTGGCGATCGCGCACCCACGGCACGGAACCGTTCCAGTAGACTTCGCCGCCGAGGATCTTGCCCAGCTTGCCCTCGTCCAGCGCCTTCTTCTGGAGAAGGTAGCCACGCTGGTGGCGGCGCTGCGTCCCGCACACGATCGTCAGTTTCTTCTGTTCAGCCAGTTTCGACGCCGCGATCATCAGGCGAACGCCCGGACCGTCCACGGCCACGCCCTTCTCGGCGAACACGTGCTTACCGGCCTGAACGGCGGCCATCGTGTGGATCGGACGGAAGTTGAGCGGGGTCGTGAGAATCACCACGTCCACGTCCGCGCGCTTCATGATTTCCTTGTAGCCGTTCGCGCCGCCGTAGGCGTTCGCCTTGTCCACACCGAACTTCTCGGCCGCCTGCTGCGCCTTGTCGAGGAAGAAGTCGGCAAACGCCACGGGCTGGACCTTCACATCGACGCCCTGCTTGCGGCATTCCGCCGCTGCCTGGATCATGTTACCCAACGCGCCCATGCGGTAGAAGTCCTGCTCGCTCGCCGGCTTGTAACCGCCGCCCACGCCACGACCGCCGCAACCGACCACCGCCGCGCGAATCACGCGCGTGCCGCCGTTCTGCGCCATCGCCGGGGTCGCCGCCATCGCCGCCGCCAGACCGGCCGTCTTAATGAAATCACGTCTCTTCATTTTCGTGCTCCTGTCATTATTTCGTTGGATATTGTTTGACATCAGGCCATCGCCCACTGTTCGCGCAGCATCTTGACCATGTTGAGAATCATCGCGCTCCGGCCGGCCTGATCCGGATAGATCGGCTTGTTTTTCGCATCGCGGCCAATCTCCGGCGCCCCCGCCTCCATCGACACCGCACCCCGGTAGCCAATAAGCTTCAACCCCTTGAAGCCGTCCACGTAGTTGTCGGCCGCACCGTCCGAACCCGGATACTTGCGCCGACGGAGCGAGGCGATATGGACGTGCGACAACAAATCGCCGGCGGAGATGAAGGCGCCCATAAAGCTCGTCTCCTCCTTCGACATGTGCCAGAAGTCGCCCATCACCGTACAACCCTTGCCAATCTCCTGCGCCATCTTCGCGCCATCCGCCACCTGACGGAGGAACGGCGTCTCGGCCCGCTGCAACGGCTCCAGTACGATCGACGTGCCACACGCGGCCGCCTTCTCGGCCAGACGCCGCCCCGTATTCGTGACGAAGTCCGCCCGCAGTTCCGTAAGACCGACTTCGGGGTTGCCACGCGCCGGGCAGATGATCAAGCCCGTACTGCCGAGCTGCCCGAGGATTTCCAGCACAGGCATGAACTTCGCAACTTCCGCGTCGTTCTTGGCCTTGTCCGCCCGGTCGAACTGGGACGGGCCGCAGGCCGTCGTCAACATGAGATTGCGCTGCTTGGCCCCTTCGGCCACTTTCACGCCCGTCGTCTGCAGCCACTTCAAGTCGGAGAGGACTTCAACCGCCTGAAAACCGTTCGCCGCCAGATAGTCAAGCTTGGCGTTCACATCGTCCGCCACGGGAATGCCGCCCCACTGGAGGCAGAGATTCAACTGGGCCGGCTGCTTCGGCGGCGTCAATTTCGGCATCCCGCCCGCACAGCACCCATCTCCCTTGGCCGGCAACGCGGCGGCCAAGCCAGCGACGGCACCCGCCGCCAGAAAGTCACGTCGATTCATACAAATGAACTCCTCTACGATGAATGATACAAATGACAGTCTACACGAAATGCGCGGGAAAAGCGAGTGGAAAATTCACCGCTGCCCGGACGCGCACGTTCCAGCGACCGCCTATTTGAGAATGACGAGCGTGCCGTGTGCCGTGTCGACGACCAGCCGACCGTCGCAGATCGACACGCGGCTCGCCGACGAACGAACGCCGTTTGCGTAGACCTGCCACGTCTTCAGGTTGGCCGCGTCCACAACCGTTCCCAACGTCAGCCCCGTGTCGACGTGCGCGCGCAGACGTCCCGCCGCGTCCACGGGCGCGTTCACAAGAAAGAGCGTCCCATTGGCAGCGGGCACGAATTTCGTGATTGTCCCCGCGCCGTACGCGAAATCAACCTTGAGCGCGTTGAATGCGATGTTCTCCGTGCGCAGCTCGTCCATGTCCAGCACCGCCCCCGCGTCCACCTGAACGGCGCCGTACGTGTCGAACCTCCAGTTCGCGTTCTTCGCGGAGAAGATGTAGGGGATGTGGCCGTTGTAGGTGTAGTTGAACTGCGGATTCATCCACGGCTCTTCGCCTATCGTCGTGAACGTCTGGTTGGTGCGGACATCCATGACTTCCCAGTCGAACCCGTTCGCGCTCGATTCCAACGACCAATCCGTCGCGTGGGGCATCTTCCGACTATCGTTGTTGACGCAACGACGCAACGTATAGGACGCCGGTACGTTGTTCGTCCAACTATCCCCCACACGCCAGGAAATCGTCTCCCATGTGTCGGAGGCCTCCGGTCGAATAACGGCGTTCGTGAAAAGGACGCCGGACGCCCACGAAGATATCACCGTCGTCTTG
>CAZTHR010000167.1:3279-5032 GCA_964613265.1 uncultured Lentisphaeraceae bacterium
TCGCAGTGCCCATGCATTGCAGGCCGGCGGGCGAGAACAGGCCGATCGACCCCAGCATCAGCGTGACATCCCGCGAAAACTCCGGTACGGAACTGTTCGTGTAATGATGCACGTCCACCATCGCCCGTTTCACGACAAACCGCCACCAGGCGTTCGTGCAAACGCAGCCGCCCATCCGCAGGATGCCGCCTTTCACGTGGAGCGGCATTCCCTGCGCATCGGCCACCGTCGCGCACGTCACGAAACCCGCGCCTTCCTTCACGAGCGGGAGGCCCGGCATCGTCGAGTAGACCGTCACCATCTCGTTCGTCTGGAGCGTCGCGGGAATCACCGTTTCGACCCGCGCGTTCGGTCCAAGCGCCCACGTCTCCACGTCCAGCGTCGCGTTCGGCGCCAGTAGAACGACGCCGTTCGTCACGGCCAACGTCCCCACGCGGTTGGACGTGCCCGCGCAGAAGTCGAGCGTACCGCCCGTCACGGACAGGGCGCGGACGGTCGCGTTCGACAGGGCAAGCCGCCCCGCACCCGTCTTCACGCACGTCACCGTCTCGTTCGTGAGCGCCCCCGCAAGCACACCGTCGGCGTCGCCCGTGCCGAACGTCAGCGTCGTACCCGCCGGCGCTTCCAAGGCCGCACCGTTCTCCAGCAGAAGACCATTCAGTTTCTGGGAGGTCTTGTTCAGCTTCATCACAAGGTTCGTTCCCGCGCCCGGCCAGGAACGGACGACCACGTTCCCCGTCTGCGGGCCGTACGGCAGCACATCGGCTTCCTCGACCACGAACTTGCCGTTCAGAAAACTCTTCGAATCCGGCGTCACGACCAGATTGCCCGTCTGGTTCCAGACGACGTTCGTCTTGTCGAAAGTCACGGTGGAATGCCCCGTCCCGAACACGACGTCGCAATCACCCTCGAAGCGAACACGCCCCTTCGGCTTTTCTGAGCCGAAAAACCGGTAGTTCCAGCCGCTCCACGTCTGAAAGCGAATCGGCGCAGCTGGCGCGCCGGCAAAAATCAGGTCGCCGCCGTCCACGGGCAGATCCGCCACCTGTCCGCCCGCGAACAGGGTGATTCGCCCACTTCCCGTGGACGCCCCCTCGCGATTCTCGAACGTCACACGCATCGGCTTGGCGTTGTCGTTCCGGATCTTGTGGATGGACAGTTCGGTATCGGCGCCCAGACACACGAGGTCGAACACATCGGCGTCCGTCTGGGCCGCCGCCGCCAGACGGACCTGCCGAACCATTAACTTCGCGCCACCGACGCCCGTCGAATCGGAGACGTGCAGATGGACGCGGCCGTTACCGCCGAGCGCCCCCACCTCCAGGTTGCCGGTTAGCCCATGGTCATTGCCGTAGAACGTGTTCACCTCGGACCGCTGGAGTTCAAGCGTCGCGTCGTCGCCCGCGTCCGGCCCGACGGCAATCAGCGGTGATTCCCTCGTCTTCTGTCCGTTCGCGTCGAGCGTGAACACGAAACTCGACTTCGAGCGACTTCCGTAGTTGAACGTCAGTTTGCCATGGACCGTCAGGCTCGTGTTCGTTCGACCGATGTACTCCGACCCCAACTCGACCGATTGATCCTGCTCCACTACAAGATTCGGCAACCAGACGAAGTCAGCCGCAGCCACCCCGGCCACACACAGTGCCACTGCACCCAAAACGCATTTTGCTCTTCCACTCATCCCGGCATCCTTTCCATAATGTTGTAAGTAGACTCCGCCGCGATTTGTAGCAAATTATACCCATTTTTTTTT
>CAZTHR010000168.1:0-5002 GCA_964613265.1 uncultured Lentisphaeraceae bacterium
CCGCCCCGCCCTCTTTACAAGGTCGCTCGGGAAACGTCGTTGACGACGAGCCCCGCGAGCGCAAAGCCGAACATCGCCGGAACGTGCGCCACCGTGCCGTTGATCTGCGCCTTGTGCGCCGCCCAGGAATCGCCGTCGCCAGCGGGCGACGGGAGGACGATCGCGTCCGCGCCGCGATTCGGCTGCGGCGGTTCGTCCGAATAAACGCATATGACCTTTTTGGCGGGCTTCACGCCCGCCTTGCGAAGACGGCCGCGCAACGCCCGCGCCAACGGATCGCCCGCGATTTTCCAGAACTCGGCCTTTCGGATGCGGAACGGATCCGTCTTCAGCGCCGCGCCCATCGAGGCGAAGAGCGTCGGGCGGGCGAACGACGTCGCGTGGACGAGCAGATGCGCCTTGTTCGCCAGCGAGTCAATGGCGTCGATCACGTAGTCGTACGACCCAACGTCGAACGCCGCCGCCGTTTCGGGGGAATAGACTTCCCGCCGCGCCACGACGTCGCAGACGGGATTGATGTCGTGCAGACGCGCTTTCATCGTCTCCACCTTCACGGCGCCGATCGTCTGCGTCGTGGCCATCGCCTGGCGGTTGACGTTCGACGCGCACACGCAGTCGGAATCGACCATCGTCAGATGCCCGATGCCCGAGCGCACGAGCGATTCGGCGCACCAGCCGCCCACACCGCCCACGCCGAAGAGAATCACGCGCGTCCGGGCAAGCGCCGCCAGTACATCCGCGCCGAGCAGACGTTCCGTGCGCTGGAAGATCGCCGCCGCATGACACTCCGTTTCGCGTTCCGCCATCGATTCACCCGCTTCCGTGTCAGAGTCCGGCGGCCACGCTGTCGCGCGGCGGGACGACCGTGCCGTCCGGCAGGGTGAACGGGGCGTCGCCGAAGTTCGCCGTCACCGTCACGCCATTGGCGAACACGCTTTGCTGGACGCGCCGATCCGCCGAGAGGATCCGGTGGTCGACCATTTCGCTGTAGCCGGTCTTGCGCGCGACGGGCGAGGTCAGCTTGTAGCTGCGCACGAACTTGTCCTTGTCCGCCGCCCACTGGCGGTTGTTGAAGATGTACATGCCCATCGTGCCGTAGAGGCGGTTGAAGAGGTCGCGCTTCCACCAAATGTCGGGCAGCTTGTTGTTGTAGTCGCCCCAGTACCAGTGGGCGCAGACGCACTCGTGGTAGACGAGTTCCCAGAGCGGCAGACGGTACGCCTCGCCGACCTGGTACTTCGCCACGCGCGGCGGCACGTTCGTCCAGATTTGCGGAATGTTGCGCCCGGAATCCGGCACGCGGTACGGCCCCAGCGAGAGCATCCCCTCGTAATAGTCGCAGAACGGCACACTTGCGTCGTGTCCCGTCTCGCTGCCGACGACCAGCTTGAACTCGTCGCCGAGAATGCGCAGAAGTTCCATCTTCCAGTGACGGCTGTCCGAGCGCGTCATCGGGTGGGCGGGATTCCAGCACGTCTGCCACGGCGCGGCGACGGTCGTGTCGATGAAGCGCGTATTGTACGGCTTGGTCTTCAGCTCCTCCGTGACGTTGCGGCGTTCGTACTTCGGCGCGGTGGCGTCGCACATCATCGCGCAGTACGTCCACGTGCCGTCCTTCGCCTTGACGGGCCAGGCGTGGCGCCAGTCGTTGGAGGAGGGGCCGTTCCAGACGACGTCGTGCGGCCAGGCGTCCGTGTTCGTGCCGCTCTTCCAGCCGAGCTTCTTCAATTGGTCGGGGTGGTAGATGTCCTGATAGACGTCGTAGCGGCTCACGAGCACGTTGGGCATCTTCGCCAGCGCCGACACCTGTTCGGGCGAACCGCCCGCGCTCCAGAGGAAGCGGTCGATGCCGGCGTCTTGCAGGTTCTTCGCGACGGCAAGCTTGTCGCCCTCCCAACACCACACGTTCGGGGCGCCGAGGAGGCGGTCGACGAGCGGGCGCTCCTTGACCTTTTCGGAAAACGGCTTGAAGAGGCCGATCGCCTTCGCATGGGCGCGATAGCGTTTCGCCATCGCCACGTAGCCGCCCTTGTCGAGGAAGACGTAGCGGAAGCGGCGCGTGTAGCCAAACGCCTTTTTCTGGTCGTGCCAGGCAGGCCCCATCGTCCAGAGACCGCTTCCCTTCTCGCGGGTCGTCCGCATCGCCGCGTCGTCGGGCGTTTCGAAGATGCCCATCCAGCCGGCGCCCGTCGCGTCGTCCTGGACGCCGAAGAACGCCATGCAGAGGCCGTGTCCGCCGTAGGCGATCAACTGCCCCGGCAGATCCGCCGCGTCGTCGGCGGGGAAGCTGACGCCTTCGTTCATCGGGACAATCAGGCGGTCGCCCTTGCGTGACGCGAACGGCGCGGGGAATCGCAATTCGGATGACATCGGCCCTTCGCCCATGACGGAGACGAGGACTTCCGGTCGCGCCGCGTCGACGGCGAACGACGCGCGCCACGTCCGCAGCGTCTGCGGATCGACGAACGCCACGTCCACCGCGCCGTCAGGCCGCGCCGCGACGGATGTCGCCAGCACACGGGATGCGGATCCCGCCGCAATCGGCGCCCACGTCCGCCCCGTCCGCGCGTCCGTCACCGCGAAGCCGCGTCCGTCGGCGAAGACCGTTCCCTTCAGAACGCCATTCCCGAACGCGACATCCGCCGCCGGGGACGGACGGTCGTTCGCGAACAGGCTGCCCGTCCGCGCGATCTTGAGGTCGCGAATGCGGACGCCCACCGCCCCGTCGCCCACGATGCGCGGCGCGATGGCGACGACATCCGGCAGAATCGCGAACTCGGCTTTCAGCGTATCGCCCGGCTTTCCACGCGCCGGTGCGTAGACCCAGCTGATCACGCCGCCCTTCGCGTCATAGGCGACGACGCTCAGGTTAAAACCGGGACCGTCCGGCGCGTCGGCCAGTTTTTCGGACGTGCAGGAGAAGCGGAACGTGTCGCCCGCCTTCACGGCGATGCGCGGACATCCCGTCCCCGTCACGGCCCAGTCCCGGCTTCCCGTATGACGCACCTCGAACGCGGTGCTGTCCAGCGTCTTCATCGTCGATGCGTTATCACGCGACCAGACGCGCGGTTCCCCGAACGTCCATTCCTCGGCGCAGACGGAGAGGCCGCAGACGGCCAGCGCCGCCCAAAGCAATCCTCGTTTCATCTTCGTCCCTTTCATTTTCGTGTTGGCGAATCAATAGAGCACTTCAAAATCGACCACGCCCCGAACGGGCGCAACCGTCGCGTCGACGTACGTCGAACCATACACGTCAACCGTCGTGAACGGCGTCTCCCGTCCGTTCACCAGCAGTTTCACGGGCGTACGGCCGGCCGGCACGAGCATGTGAGCCTGGACACTCTGCGCCGGCGATTCCAAATGGTAGCGGAAACCTTTGTCCGTGAAAACCCAACGGACGTCCACCTTCTTTTTCGACAGCTCGTAGCCCGTCAGATAACGCCCCTCCGCGAACGGCGTCACGGCCCAACGCGGCGCGAAGCGCAACCGCGCATATTGCTTGCTCAAATCCTGGACGCCCGCCAGCCCCTGATCAACCGCGCTCAGAATCGCGGCCGCGCCCCAGGCGCTCGGCCCGCCGCCTTGCGGCTTCCCCGTGACGGGATGGTAGAGGAAGTAGATGTTGCCATTGTCGCGACGGACAATTTCGGAAATGCGGGAGAGGATGTCCCAACCATAGGCTTCCTCGCCGTTCTCGAACGCGCCTTTGGCGAGTTCGCCCGCCGTGAACGGACAAATCGCGCCGTTCATGTACTGCCCCGCCGGCTTGTCGCCGAACGCCGGCTCGTATGGCGGATCGATCGTGAACCATTCGGCAAACCCCTTCATCGTCGCCCGACGCGCCTTGTACTCGGCAATGATGGAACGGCATTCGTCCATCGACAACATCCCGCGATTCAACGCATAGGCGTCGCTCATGGACAGGCGCTCGTGCTCATGCGCGTCCTGCGGCGGACAGTTCAGCGGGAGCTGGTGGCGGAAGAACGCGCCGTTCCAGAGATACTTCATCATGTTCGCCTTGAGCGCGGCGGCGCGCGAACGCCACTGCGCGGCCTTTTCGTTCCGGCCGAAGGTGTCGTTGATTTCCGCCAGCTGCATCATGGCCTGGTAGATGCCGGTGTTGTCACCATGCATGATCGCCATCGGCTCGTCGAGCTGGATCGTTCGATTGTGGCCCGACAGCGGATCGGCCGTGAAATCCCACGTGTCGATCGTATACGGACGCTTGCAAAGGCCATGCGCCGCGTCCCAGCGCTTGACGTCCGACGTCATGTAGTCGATGCCCTTCTCCAGTTTCGGCAAGGCGCGTTCGAGCCAGGCGTCGTCGCCCGTCACACGCCACGCCTGCAGACACCCCTCGACCATGAGGTATTCGATGTCGGCTTCGAGTTCGAGGCGGACAAGCGACTGGTTGTCCTCCGGATAGAGAATGCGGCAGTCGGGATTGACAAAAGCCCAATGTGTATCGTCAAGCTGTTTGATCAATTCGTAGAACTGCCCGTCGGCCCGTTGCGTGTCGAGGATGAAATCAAGAAAACTCGTCAGGTCGTATTCCCAGTGGCAGAATCCCTTCATCTGATGGATGTGGTCACGCACCCAGTTGAGCTGGCACGTGAGAACACGCCCGTCGACGAAAACCTGCCGGCGGTCAGCCCACACGACGCGACGAAGCTGCCAAAGCGTCGTGCCGAACTGCGGACTCGTCGTGTTGAGAAGACCCGGATAGGCCAGTTCGTAGTTGTTGTAGGTTCCGCACAGCGCCTTTCCACACCGCATACGCGGCAGTGGATGCGCAAATTGAATCGTCCGCCCCGCATTGATCTTCAACGTCGCGGCATCCGGCAATTTGCCGGGCGGCAACGGCTTGAGCGCCCCAGGCGCCACAAGACCGCAAATGACGCCCGCAAAGAGAACGACCCCCGTCCATTTCCGTTTCATGTTTTCTCCTGTCGAGATGATGTCTATCGAGACCTTTTCCATGCGACTAGTATAACACAACCGC
>CAZTHR010000169.1:0-2322 GCA_964613265.1 uncultured Lentisphaeraceae bacterium
GCGTTCACGGACAACGACCGCTGGCTGCGCGACGGCAATCCTTGGGGCGAAGACCGCAAACGTAGCTTCTATGCGTCGGGACTCACGCAGCTGCGCCACCACGCGCGGCCGCTGCACGTGGCCGATGACGGCAACGCCGTGAAGGTGACGGCGGTTGTCGAGGTGACCGGCTCGAAGAGCGCGGGCTTCACGCACACGAGCGTGTGGACGTTCCGCGCCGACGGGACGGTGAAGGTGGCGAACACGGCCGTGCCGCATGGCACGATGCCGCCCGCCCTGCCGCGCCTCGGCACGACGTGGAAGCTGGACAAGTCGTTGGAGCAGATGGCCTACTACGGCCGCGGCCCGCGTGAAAACTACGTCGACCGCAAGACGGGTTCGTTCCTCGGCTGGTGGGAATCGACGGTTACGGATCAGTTCGAGTCCTACGTCCGTCCGCAGGACAACGGCTACAAGTGCGACGTCCGCACGGTGCGCTTTACGGACGCGGCGGGTCAGGGCGTGGAGTTCAGCGGCGACAGGCCGCTCTTCGTCCAGGCTCTGCACTACGGCATGGAGGATCTGGAATTCGCCCGCCACCGCAACGGCGAGAAGCGCTACCGGACGCCGCTCGTGGCGCGGCCGGAAGTGGTCCTGAACCTCGACGTCGCGCAGCTCGGCCTCGGCGGCGCCTCCTGCGGCCCGATTCCGATGGAGAAGTACATGTACCGTGCGCAGACGGAGAACTGGACGCTGACAATCAAGCCCGTCAAGTAAATCTGCGTACCACGAAAAAAGGAGCGAGACCGTTCATCCGGTCTCGCTTCTTTTTAGGGGTTTCGATTGCCCTCTACCCCCGTGGACGGCCTCGTTCGCGCCCGCTGACATACGGAGAAACGTCTATGCAACCGTATCGTGACAGCCTCTTTTTTTCCAAGATTCGCCGCGTCGGCATCTGCGCGTGGGCGTGTCTGTGCGCGTGTTTGGCGCGCGCGGAGGATGTCACGCGCACGTGGCAGGCGGACGTCGATTATGCGCAGACCGTCGATCCGGAACTCCAGCCGCTCGTTGAACCTTATGGGGCGCCGCAAGTGTTGGAGCGCATCGTATTGATCGACATTCCGTCGGACGCGACGTTCACGCGGCTGACGTACGAAGCCGCATGGACGGTCTATCAGACGAACGTGTGTCCGAATCCCGTGACGCCGCCCGTTGTGGAAGGCGCGGCCGCGCCCGAGGCGGTGCGCGACGCGGCGTACTTCGGGTGCGACACGTGGCCGGAAACGCCCGTCGTGGCAGCGGGCGAATTGACGATGGGCGGTGTCCGCCGTCTGCGTGTGCGCGTCCGTCCGTTCCGCTGGCGTGGTACGACGTGGGCGGAGACGGGGCGGGGTGTCCTCGAAGCCGCCACATCCCTTCGTTTCACGGTCGTGTTCACCGTCCACGCAGGGACGGCACGGGCGCGAACGGCGTCGCGTGCGCGAAGTGCCGTTGGCACGTCGGGCGTCGATCTGGAAATTATCGCGCCACCGGATCTCTTTGCGGCGTGGGAGGGATACGCCACGAATCGACTGACGATGCGGCCCGATTTGTCCATCCGCGTGACGGGGACGGACACAATCTACAGCAAGTATCCGTTTGGCGACGGGCTGGCCAATCGCAACGCGGCCGAATCCATCCACGCGCACATCCGCGCCTCGGCCGCGACGGGGACGTCGCATTTTCTGTTGGGCGGCATGTGGCTTGATGCGCAAACGCCGGCGACAAACGTCTTTTTCCGTACGGGCGAACGGCTCTCACTCTCCAACTGCGTACCAGGCGTCTGTGCGCAATTTGAGTTGAAGGAACGGGAGATTATCGCAACGCCGTCCGATCTCTTCTACGCCTGTCTCGGCAATGTGGACGAGACGACGCCCCATCCCTGGGATCCCGATGGCGACGGCCTCTATCTCGAAACGAACGAAGTCGCATCGTGCGATTGCGTGGCGGACGTCGCCGTGGGGCGTTTTGCGCCGATTCCGTACGCCTATGACGGGACGGGCGTGTTGTCGATGGCGCAGTTGATTGCGGCCTATGCGGACAAGGTGGCACGGGGCGAGGGGGCGGATTTCGCGGGCGCGGGGACGTTGGGTGTTGCGAGCGCCGTGGTGAAGAATTCTCTGAGCCGAGCGGACGCGCCGTTGGGGCGGCCGTTCAAGGAGATGACGTTCTTTGACGACGTGCCCAATCTGTGGCAGAGCAACCATGTTGGAAGAATCGCCGATGCGGAATATACGGCGCGGGAAACAGTGCGGACGTGCATTGTGCCGTACTGGCCCGTCCGTGCCGTTGAATCCGTCCATG
>CAZTHR010000169.1:2422-3481 GCA_964613265.1 uncultured Lentisphaeraceae bacterium
ACTGGGTGAACAGTTCTTCTACGGTGATCCGACGATCCGTTTGCCCGAAGTTCCCAAAGTGGCGGCGTTCGACGAAACGACCGCGTTTACGCAATCCTGCACCGTTGTCACGGCCACCGTCTCCGCCGTGTCCTCGGCGCGGTTGGACGGCCCGGCGGCGTTCAAGGTGATGGAGACGTTGACGGTTTCGGCGACGAACCTTGTCTGCGCCGCGCCGGGCGGCGTCGGGCGAAAGATTGCGTTCGCGACGAACGATGTGCCGGGGCGACTGGAGCTGACGGGCGACGCACCGTTCTATCTCGGCGGCCTTGCGCATGGCGCACGGGTGGACGTGCGTGGGTCGGGGAAGATTTTGAATGCCACGGGATTCGATGCGACGTTTCAGACGCTGACGATTGAGGGTACGGACGCGGCCGCTGAAACGAACGTTTGGCGAACGGGGCGGAACGACACGAGAACGGGGCGGATCGACGTGGCCCGTTCCACGCTGTGCGCGGAGGCGATCGACCTTTCGGGTGACGGACTGTCGTATTGGTTGCGTCCGGTTTATCTGTCCGATGCCACGCTCTGCCTGTCGGGCGCGTTTGCCTGGGGGCGGAAACGCGACAGCGTGTACCAGTCTTTCGTTCTGGACGTGGCGGGAACGTCGACCGTTTGCGCTGTCGCATCGACGGATACGCGGGTGACGCTTGTGGGTACGAACATCGTCCGCGTGGCGGCGGATGCCGCGCTGACGCTGGATGTGCCGTTTGTGGAGAGTGACAACGGGACGCTGTTGCTGGAAGGGGCGGGCGTTGTGACGGCGGCGCGGATGGATGCGCTGGCGGGCGTCGTCGAGGTTGCATCGAACGTCACGCTGGCGGTGGCCGCCTCGCCGTTGCCCATCCGTGCCTTGATTGTCCGTGCGGGGGCGACGTTGCAGCTTCCCGTAAATACGACGGGCGTTCATCGAGTCGTGGCGGACGCGCAGACGCTGTGGCTTGAAGACGGTGCGCGTGTGCAGGATGCGACGGGGCGCGTTCTGTCAGGTATGACGGCCAACGGCGTCTTCTACGAAAA
>CAZTHR010000169.1:3581-4943 GCA_964613265.1 uncultured Lentisphaeraceae bacterium
GCCAGGTTCGGATTTCCGCGCCGTTGGGGGTGCCGGGCGATCTCATCAAGAAAGGGCCGGGCGCGTTGCGTCTAGACGGCGAACAACCGTTGTTGACGGGTGGCATTCGGGTCGAGGAGGGAACGTTGGAATTGGCGGACGTGCGGGCCGAGAACGTGACGAACTTGTCTGCCGCCGTCGGCAGCCGCCTTCTGTTGCGCGGCACGTCGTCTCTGACGAACGCCGCCGCCTGTAATTGTATCGCTGCGAACGCGCTGGCGTGTGCGGACGGCGTGTCCGCCGCGACGCTGGAGGTGCGGCGTTTCGCGCCGTGGAAGAATTTTCTCCTTCCCTCAAACGTGACGCTTCGCGTCGACACTCAGGGGAGTTTGGATTTCAAGTGGTGGACGGCGGTCGTGGACGGGACGCTCGACTGGCAGGGGCGTCTGTGTATGATGTACGGCAATTTGTCGGGTACGGGGACGGTACGAACGCGGGGACTTTTTTCGCAGGCGTCTCAGGGCGCGGGCTGGGGGACGGTACGTTTGGCGTTGATTCCGGGTGCGGACGGGACGTTTCCCATCGACGGCAATCAGGAATCCAATGCGAGTTGGTTCAGATTCAACGGCACGACGATCGGGCCGTGCGGCGGCGATGTCGAACTGCGGTTTGGTGGCTTGCAAGGGGGAATAGGATTGTTCGTCGAAGCGGGCGGTGTGACGTTCGACACGTTGGACACCTCCCAGCAACCCGCCGTTGGACGGACGCTGGTGTTCGGCGCGGCGACCGTGCCGTTTGGCTTCGGGGGCGTGGGCGACGTGGTGAAGGTGGGGGCGGGGACGGTCCGCTTCGCGTGGCCTTATGGTTACGATGATCACACGGGGCGGACGATCGTGCGTCAGGGGTGTTATGCGGTGGAGACATATACGGCGACGTGCGCGTTCGATATCGCGGGCGCGGGACAGGACGCGACGGTCGAACTGGCGGTGGACGGATGTACGGCGGACATCACTCTCGGCGCGGGCGGGACGCTCGATTTGTCCGACGAGTGGCCGACGTATTGGGCGACGACGAATTTTACCTGGTCATCTCGTTCGACCGTAAAACTCACGCTCGGCCCCGATGGCGGTGATGTCATCGACGTGCGGGGCGGTACGTGCGTGTGGCCGGCGGACGGCACGGCGACGCTCGACGTTTCCGTGGCGCGAGGAACGCCGCCGGGCGTTTATCCTATCCTGCTTACAGACACGCCGCCACCCGCTGGGCAGATTGTTGCGCACATACAGAGTTTCGACCGTTCGGCGCGTCTCATTCAAAACGACAGCCAACCTGGTTTTTCCGTCCTTGTCTCTCCGCTCCCAACGGTCATCCTCTTCCGTTGAT
>CAZTHR010000170.1:0-4888 GCA_964613265.1 uncultured Lentisphaeraceae bacterium
CAAAAAGCATTCGCACGAACCGAGGCCGAAACGCCCGCCCCCGCCTTTTTCAAGGCGGACGGCGAGACGTTCGGAATTACACCTCCTGGACTTCCATCGCCAACGGCTTGACGCGCGCACCGGGGCTGGGATAATGGAAGATGATGTTGCACGAGGACGAGAAGTTCGCGCCGGGCGTGAATTCCATCACGTAGCGCAACGCGCCTGGATCGCCCGGCGACGTCTGGATGTCGCCCGTCAAGCGGCGCGTCCAATCGGTCGACGGCGCCAACCATGCCCGCCACGCGCAGTAGTCGCCCGTCGGCTGCGACAGATGGAGGTCGATGACGAGGCGGTGGCGCTTGCCCGGCGTCAGGTTCGCGAACGCGCCCGCCGGCAGCACGAGCGTGCCCTGTCCGCTCGCCGGCGTGAAGAACCCGTCCGCCGCCCGCGCAACGGGACGGCCGTGTTCCGTGAAGTTGAACGCAAAGGTGTCGTCCGTCGTCCACTTGACTTTCGGTGCAACGTGCGTGGCCGTGAATTCGCCCGCGATCGACGGGGACGGACGATAAAACCAGTCGAGCGGCGTCGCCGTCACGCGGTAGGTTTCCCCCGGCTTGAAAAAGCCCGCGCTCAACGTGTACGACGCCCGTCCCGAACGGTCTTTCGGCGCGATCCAGAAGTCGGCAAAGATATCGTCCCGCGTAAACGGCTCCCAATTGCCGTCCGCGTTCTTCCGCGCACACGCCAAGCGGTACATGAACGCCCGCGGCCCCTTCGCAACTTCAGGGAAGGAGATCGAGTAGCCCGTGACAGGCGTTCCAACAGGCTTGACCGTCACCGCCGCATCCGCCGCAAACGCCGGACGCGCCTTCTCGCGCAAGGCCGCCGCCACAGGACGGAACGGCGCGGACTTCGCCGCGAACGGCAGCGGCACGACCCACGGGGCGCCAAACTGCGAACCGTCGCGCACGTCGTAGCGGTAAACGACGAGCCGGTCGGGAAAGACGTCCATCACAAGAACGCCGAAGTTCGGTTTGGCCTGGTGCGGCGGCGTGGAGCCAGGCGCGAACCCACCCCACGTCTGGAGACAGCCCAGATTGATCGCCGTGAACTCGCCTTGCCAAATCTGCCGTTCACTCGCCAGCGATCCGTGAACGTGGCCGGAAATCGACACAACCTGCGGGAACTTGTTCAACACGCGGCGGCAGTTCTCCGAGCCCCAGTGCCAGCTATGGAACGTCGTCCCGGCGGGCGGCACGTGGTCGCACACGAACACAGGCTTGCCGGGATTCTCCGCACAGAGCCGCGCCACCGTCTTTTCGTAGTCCTCCCACGTGAGGAAGTCCTTGTGCCCGGTGCTCTGCGGGAAAACCGCGAACGGCAGCCCCTTCCAGACAAACGACGCGGTGTGTCCGTTGGGCGCTTCCAGCAGACGACGCATGTCCTCGAACGCGGCGGCGGCATAGCCGACGTTCCAGCCGGAACCTGGCTTGTAGTTGCAGATGTCGTGGAATGCGTAGACGTAGACCTCCTTCGGGCGCGACGCGGCGTCGGGATAAACCGCATTCATCGTCCGCCGATAGCAGCGGTAGCCTTCAGGATAGTGGTTGTCCGCCAAATCGCCACAGTTCAACACCATCTCCGCACCCTGCGCCTTGAACAGTTCAAGTGCGGCGCGAACGCGGCCACAGCTCTCCATCGTCGTCAGAACGTGCGTGTCCGTCATGAGTCCGATACGCGCGATGCGCGTCTTCGCATCGGGGATACCGAACGTCGCCCAGGCACCCGAAGCGACCGCCGTGCCAATGAAACCTCTTCGCGTCAACATGATTCAATCTCCTTTGATCAGGACGGAACGCCCGTCCGCGTTGTAAGATGCCCTATTATACCATCATTTCAGGATCAGCAACGTCCCGCCATTGCCATGCAGCACACGGACTGCGCCCGCACCGGGTGCGAACAGTTCCGGCATGATTCTCGCACCACGCACCGCACAGCCCTCGCCGCCGTAGAGACCCGCGGTCAAAAAGGACGTGTCGCTTTTTGCGAGCATGGACACGGTGGCCGTCACGCCGTCGGCCACCGCGACGCGACCACTGCCAACGATTTTGAGAAACGATTCGCGGGACGCCGTCGGCAACACGTCGTCCGCCGTCAGGGTCAGAACGCCCTCCTCGACGACGACGTTTCCTTCGCTCTCGTTCGCCATGCCGAGCGACCAGTTTCCCGCGCCCTGCTTGCGCAACGTGACCTTCTCCGTGAGCTTCGCGCCCGGCCGCGCTGTAACCGTGTCCGTCGCGTTGGAAACGGTCAGCATCGCCGGCGCCGTACTTTTCACCGTCATCGTCGTGCCTTCGTCAATCTTGTTCATCTTCAGGCTGGAAATCGTCTGATCGTAGCCGTTCAGGTCGAGGACGATTGTGAACGTGTGCCCGCCATACGCCTGCCCCAGCGTCAGGGGTGCACAGGCAAGCGTGTTCGTGGCGTGGCAGATGAGCGATCCCACGCTGATGCCCATGCTCCGCCAGGTGTTGCCGGTGGCGTACAGATGCACGGTATTTCCGTCCGTCTTGTTGACGTTCACACGGTCGCCGAAGTCAATCCGCGAGTAGAAGTGATAGGTTCCACTGTCGCGCAGGTAGATCTGCCCGCCTTCACCAGGTGCGGCGCGAATGACCGTGTCGCCGCCGAGGCTGCCGAACGCCCACTTGCATCCGCCCTGCACACTCAACTGCAGCGTCCGGTTGCCGGCGCCCAGCTCCATGTCGCCCAGCCAACCCGTCGACCCGCCAGCGCCCAGAATCCTCACCTCGCCGGCAGCCGCCGTGCGCAACAGACGTCCCGCTCCGAACGGTTCATTCATGTGCGTGAAGTCAAAGTACCCGGAACGCAGATCCACCGTGCCCAGCCCCAGCGCCCGCGCACCCTTGACAACGCACCGATATTCACCGACCGCACTGGCAACAACGTCTCCGGTAAAGTCGTTCGTGCCATTCAGCTCGAACGCCGCGCCGTTGAACGTGAACGAGGCCGCGCCCGTCAAAGACCCATTCGGCGTGTTGGTGAACGCCGCGCCCTCGCGCACGACGATCGCCGTGTCCTTCAGCACGCCGTCCAGCTGAAGCGCACCGGATTCGACCGTTGTCGCGCCCGTGTAGGCGTTTGTATTGGCAAGCGTGAGGATCGACGCGCCGCCCGTCTTCAGCAAATCGCCGTCGCCCAGAATGCCCGCGCCGGAGAACACATAGTCGCGTGTACCGCTCACGACCACGCGGTCGGGCCGCACGGCGGCGGAAATGACGACGTTCGTCGTGTCCGCGTCCGCCGTGTCGTCAAACCACACCAGGTTGTTGTCCGAATACACCGCGCCGCCCTTCCAGTTGGGCGTCGACGTATCCCACACGTTGTTCGCCACGTCGCCTTTCCACTGGACACGCGCCGATGGAACGGACAGAACCAGCTTTCCGTCCTCTTCCAGAAGCCGCGCCGAGGAAGGCCAGGAGTCGTCCAGGGTGAACTGCCCGTTGTCCGCAAAATCCTTGGCCTTCAAGAGGACCGCCCGCGTGCCGGCCGCGAACGACCCGACATTTGCGCCGGGCGAGACGGTGACGAGGCCTGTGCGCGACACCGTGCCGGTGACCGTCAGAGGCGCGATAACGCCGTCGGCGTTCGCCATGACCTTCAGCCGAGACCCCGTCTTGAACGTAATGGCCGACACCGTGCCCGTACCGGACAGCACGGCGCCGGTATTCACGATGACCGCGCCCGCAGAAGAGTAGTCGGCCTGATGGATGAGCGTCCCGGCCACCACGGTCAGCGTCCCCGTCGCGGCCGTCGTCGATTCGGCGGCAATCGTCCACGTGCCGCGCTCCCGCTTCTCAAGCCACGTGGACGGCGTAAGCACGTTTCCAGCATAGACAACATCGCCCACACCGCCAAACGTGACGCACGTACCCGGCCCCGGCTTGTTCCCGCTCGCCGCGCTCATCGTCGTCAGATCGCCCGTTAGCGTAAATGTCGTGCCCTCAACCGCATTGAGGAACGAGCCACAGCTCGCGTCCGTCCGAGGACCATTCACGCAAAGCGGCCCGTCGAACTGCACGTCCTCGGTGGCGTTCATGATGAACCGACCCGGCGTTAAATACATGTCCTGCCCCAACGCAATCTTCGCACAAGATCCTCCAAGCGCCGCAATGCCGTCCGCGCGAAGGTCGCCTTCCCTAAAGTTCATCGTCGGCGCATCGACGGAAAATTCGTTCGCACTCGACCGCAGCCAGACTTCGCCGCGAGAGCCGTTGAGACGCGTGATGCTGCTGAACCCCTTGACTGGCCCGTCGAAGCGAAGCTTCCCATGGTACTGGTCGTAGGACAGCAGCGTACCCGTACCCGTGACCGTCCCGGTGAACGTCAGATGATGCCGCTCGGCGTTCCAGTTGCCCAGACGCGCATTGGACGGGAGACGGATGTCGCAGGCGAGAACGTTCGTGATCGACGCATTCACATCGCTCACGTGCGCGACAAGAATGCCGAAGTATCCGGAGTGGGATGGGAAATCGCGATTCTCCGCCCCCGTGAGGACGAGTTCGTTGCCCGTCAGGGTGAATGCGGCGGAACAGGCCGTACAGTCGTTCGAGAAGACGAGGCCCTTGAACGAGGTCGTACTCGGATCGAAGTCGTTCACGGGCGTCGTACGCCGGTCGCCCGCAAAGACGAGGCAGTCGCCCGTCGTCGGCGTCGTGCCGTCCGCCCAGTTCGCGGGCGTGGACAGATTATCGTCCGCACCGCCGCCCGTCCAGATTTTCGTCGCGCCAAAACACATTCCACCAGAGGCCGACGCCAATAGCGCACACGCCATTCCCGCCGTCTTCATCCATACTGTCCGCTTCATCTCGCGTCTCCTTTTTTT
>CAZTHR010000171.1:0-4871 GCA_964613265.1 uncultured Lentisphaeraceae bacterium
GAAGAGATCGCCTGCGAACAGATGCCGTAGGGGCGTGGTTGCTTTCGTCCCTGGGCGTTTCGGCGGCTTGGAGGGGAACCTCCAAGCGCTGGCATCGTAGAACTGCTTGAGCACGTTTTGCTATACTGGCGGCATGGAGAACGTTATGACAGGAATACGGAAAATGAAAAATCGATGGGCATGGGTGTTGTGCGGCGCCCCGTTGATGGTCGCGGCCGAAACGGTCGTTCTTTGGCCGGCGGCGGACACGGCGATGCGTGCGCAGCAGGATTCCAACGTGGCGTTCGCGCCGGATGGCGCGGCCATTGTTGAAACGGGCGTGAAAGCCGACTGGCCGGGGATGCGGCTTGATTTCACGGGCGGTGAACGCGATCTCTCCGCCTACGGCAGTCTGACGTTCGCCGTCAGCAATACGCTCGACACGGCGCAGGTCGTCCATGTGAGCGTGAAAGGGCGGACGCACCAAGGGCAGAGTCCGGGTGGCAGCATAGCCCTCGAACCCCATGCGGCGGGGGTGCTGCGCATCAATGTTCACAATATGCCGTGGACGTTGGATGCGCCGCTCGCGCTCGCGGGGATGCGCGGGCATCCGTCGGCGCGGGGGGCGTCGACATTCGACATTCGGCGGACGCATTCGATCCACATCTTCCTGAACCGGAACGGCCGGCGTGGGGGTTTCAGTGTCTCGCGCGTGACGGCCGATGGCACGGGGGTGCGGCAGAAGGTTTTGTCGGCGGCGTCCTTCCTGCCGTTCGTGGACAAGTTCGGCCAGTTCAAACACGACGATTGGCCGGGCAAGGTTCACTCCGACGAAGAACTGGCGCAGACGCGCATCCGCGAAGACGCTTGGCTGGCGGAACACGCGGGACGTCCGATTCCCGACGCCGACGAGTATGGCGGTTGGAAGGGCGGCCCACAGCTGGCGGCAACGGGTTTCTTCCGTACGGAGAAGGTGGATGGCACGTGGTGGCTCGTCGATCCGGCGGGGCGGCTCTTCTTCTCGCATGGCGTGGACTGCGTCCGCATCGGCGGCGAGACGGGCGTCGGTTTCCGTGAAAACTATTTCGAGTGGATTCCCGCAAAGTCGGATCCCGATTTCGGCGGTTTCCTCCAGACCATCAACTGGCCGGGGACGCATGGCTTCTACAAGGATCCGGCGCATCTGCCCTACACGGCGTTCAGTTTCGCGAAAGCCAACGTCCTGCGGAAGTATGGTCGGGACTGGTACGCGCTTTCGTGTGCGCGGGCGCACCGCCGCATTCATGCATGGGGTCTGAACACGGTGGCGAACTGGAGCGATCCGGCTGTCTATCGTCTGGCGCGGACGCCCTACACGGCCACGTTTGGAACGAGCGGCCCCGTCATCGAAGGCTCGTCCGGCTGGTGGGGCAAGTTGCGCGATCCGTTCGCACCCGCGTTCATCGCCAACGTTCGCCATCGCGCGGCGGCCGAAGCGAAGCGGACGGGGACAGACCCCTGGTGCATCGGTTGGTTTGTGGATAACGAACTGAGCTGGGGCAGCGACGCCCGCGACCTTGCACGGGCCGTGTTGCGCTCGCCCGCCACGCAGCCGGCGAAAACCGCGTTCAAGGACTGGTTGTCTCGGAAGTACGGTTCGGTCGAAAAACTCGACGCGACGTGGGGCACGAAGTTCGGGTCATGGGACGGATTTCTGTCCGCGACGAACGCCGTGGACGAGACGCGCGCGGGGGCGGATCTCGAAGCGCTCCACCGCGAACTCGTGGCGCAGTACTTCCGCACGATTCGCGACGCGATCAAGGCCGTTGCCCCCAATCGCCTTTACCTTGGTTCGCGCATCGCATGGGGCGCGGACGTCGTTTACGAGGAAAGTGCGCGTTACTGCGACGTGGTGAGCGTGAACATCTACAACCGCCAGCCGATTCGCGACTTGCCGGCGGGCGCCGTCGACAAGCCGATGATCAACGGCGAGTTCCACTTCGGGGCACTTGATCGCGGCCTCTTCCACACGGGACTCGTCGGCACGCGCGACCAGGCGGAACGCGCCCAGTGCTACCGCGATTTCGTGAACGCCTGCCTCGACCATCCGCGTTTCGTGGGGACGCACTGGTTCCAGTGGCAGGATCAAGCATTGACGGGGCGCACGTTGGACGGCGAGAACTACCAGATCGGTTTTCTGACGGTCACGGACACGCCCTATCCCGAACTCGTCCAGGCCGCCCGCGACGTCGCCGCCACAATGTACGTCCGCCGTGCGAAACGCGCCGTAAAATAAGTATGTGAACGTGTTTTCGGTGTCGGGATCTGTGGTCGGCCGTTTGACGGCGGTCGGCCGCGTGTGGTAGAATTTCGGGCATGAAAATTCGCAAGATTTCGGGCGGCGTATGCGCCGCAAAAGGCTTTAGGGCCGCGGGCGTGCCCGCGCAGATCAAATATGAGGGTCGGAACGACGTGGCGCTGATTGTGGCGGACGCGCCGTGCGCCGCCGCCGCGATGTTCACGACGAACGCCGTGGCTGCCGCGCCTGTGGTTTACGATCGCGTGGTCGCGAAGGGCGGCCGCGCCCAGGCCATTCTTGCGAACAGCGGGTGCGCGAACGCCTGCACGGGCGAACGTGGCCGTAAGGACGCCGAACTCGCGGCGCTTGCGACGGCGGGTGAACTCGGCATCGATCCGGCGTACGTCTTCGTGGCCTCGACGGGTGTGATTGGGCGGCCGCTGCCGATGGCGCGTTTGCTGGCCGGCATGAAAACTGCGGCCGCGCAGCTTGCGCGTTCGCCCGAGGCGGGGTTGGCCGCCGAACAGGCTGTGATGACGACGGACACGAAGCCTAAACAGGCTGCCGTGCAGACGACGATCGGCGGGCGAACCGTGACGGTGGGCGGCATGACGAAAGGGTCGGGCATGATCGAGCCGAACATGGCCACAATGCTCGGCTTCATCACAACCGACGCGGCGATCACGCCCGCGATGCTGCGCCGTGCCCTGCGGAGCGCCGTGTCTGCGAGTTTCAACCACGTGGTCGTCGACGGCGATGAATCGACGAACGACAGCGTGTTTCTATTGGCATCCGGAGCGGCGGGGAATCCGACGATTGACAAGGCGGGCGAGGATTTCGATTGTTTTGTCGAGGCGTTGACCGCCGTGGGCGTTTCGCTGGCGCGTCAGATGGCGGCCGACGGCGAGGGCGCGACGAAGTTCGTCGAGGTGCGCGTGAAGAACGCAAAGACGCAGAAGGACGCCGATCGCGCCGCGCGCGCGGTTGCGAAAAGTCCGCTCGCGAAGACGTCTTGGTTCGGCAAAGACCCCAACTGGGGGCGTGTGTTGGCGGCGGTCGGGTATTCCGGCGCGGCGGTGGACGCCGAGGCGGTCGAGATTTTCTACGGACGGACGTGGGCCTATCGGAAGGGGCAGGTGGCCGACGCTGCGCAGTTGGCGAAACTGGAAAAGGAGATGGCAGGATCCGAACTCGTCGTCACGGTCGATCTGCATCTGGGCGCGTTTGAATCGACAATCTACACGTGCGACTTCTCACTCGACTATGTGCACATCAACGCCGACTACACGACCTGACAAGCCGGGCGAACGTCTGTTCAGCGTGACGGCGTTGACGACGTCGATCAAGAACAATCTGCTGGCGAACAACAAGAAGCTTGTCGGCGTCTGGATCGAGGGCGAGATCTCCGGAAACAAGGTCTACGCTTCGGGGCATCGCTATTTTACGTTGAAGGACGACAAGGCGGCGATCAGTTGCGTTCTGTTTGCGTTTCATCTCGACGGCTGTGCGCCGGACTTCAAGGCGAAACTGGCGCAGGGCGAGGCGGCCGTCAATGGTCTCAAAGTCCAGATTCAGGGCGAACTCGACCTCAACATGGGGCGTGGCCAGTATGCGTTCAAGGTCGGGCGTCTGCGCCTGGCCGGACTTGGCGGCAAGATGGCCGAATTCAACGCGCTCAAGGCGAAGATTGAGGCCGAGGGGTTGAACAAGCTCGACCATCCCGAGTTGCGTCGCCCGTTGCCTTTTCTGCCGCATCGCATCGGTATCGTGACGTCGCCGGCGGGCGCCGTGATCCACGATATGTGCGACGTGTTGCTTCGGCGTTTTCCGAATCTCCAGATTCGGCTTTTCCCGGTGAAAGTCCAAGGCGATGGCGCGGCGAAGGCGATTGCGTCGGGCATTGCGTTTTTCCAACGGACGGATACGGACTGGCAGCCCGACGTGCTGATCGTTGGGCGTGGCGGCGGGTCGATGGAAGACTTGTGGGCGTTCAACGAACGCGAAGTCGTCGCCGCCGTGGCCGAGTCCCGCATTCCCGTCATTTCCGCCGTCGGGCATGAATCGGACACAACGTTGTGCGACTACGTGGCGGACTTGCGCGCGGGGACGCCCTCGATTGCCGCCGAACGTGTCGTACCCGTGAAAGATGCGTTGTCGGCGCAGGTGGACGACGCCGCGAATCGGCTTCGTACGGCGTTGCGCCAGAAGGTCGAGGGTTTGATTCAGAATCTCGACTACTTGTCGGAGAAACTGGCGCGTTCGCCCCTTGAGCGTTTGAGCCGTCTGGAGATGCGCCTCCACATGGCCGTGATGCGCCTGACGCAGGCGCCGCGTCAGGCGCTCCTTGCGGCGGAGACTCGGTTGAAGGGACCGGCCGTCAAACTCGAACCGCTTGTCCGCCAGGCCATTTTGAAAGCCGAGGCGGCCGTGCGCGAACAGACGGTCAAACTGGAACTGCTCAATCCCTACGCCGTGCTGGATCGCGGCTATTCGATCACGATGGACGCGAAGGGGCGGGTTGTGCGCAAAGCCGCAGACGTCGCGGTGGGCAGCCGCCTCGTTACGCGCCTCGCCGACGGCACGGTTGAATCGACGGTCGTCTCTCGGTGAATGC
>CAZTHR010000172.1:0-4855 GCA_964613265.1 uncultured Lentisphaeraceae bacterium
GGCCTCGGCGTCCACCAGCCCCAAAAACGTCAGACGGCGCTGGATGTCGGCCGTCAGCAACGTGCGCAGGGGGTGCGCGGCGGGCAGCACGCCTGGATCCTTCTCCAACGCCGCCACGACCGGCTCGACATCCGTATTCGGCGCCACCACGAGCATTCCGCCGTTCGACATCGACACCTGATACCACAGCGCCGCCGTCTGCGCCGCGTTCGACACCGCCAGCACGCTCGTGGCCTGCCCCGCCGCGCCGAACGCCGCGTTCTTCCGCACCCAGGCATTGGCCGCGTTCGTCGCCATCTCCGGCGTGACGCGTTCCGCGTGGACACCCAGTGCCAGCGCCGCCAGAACGCCGCCAAACCATCTCAAAAAGTTCTTCTTCATGTCGACTCCGTACATTGCAACACGCATACGAGACCGGGCGAAGGGACTCCTCGCCTTTGATAATTCCCTAGATTATACACGATTTACAATGGAGATGGAATGGCGATTTTCATTTTTTTGCTTTTTCGGGCCGCCTACTCCGCGCGTTTCGTAACGCGCGAGCCGATGAGCGCGTAGAAGAGCACGTAGGCGAAGAGGCCGATCGTCAGCCAATAGCTGTTCAGGAAGCCGATCTTGTCGGCAATCATGCCCTGGACGGGGAGCATCAGGCCGCCCACGACCATCGTCATGAAGATGCCCGAACCCATCGGCACGTACTTGCCAAGGCCTTCGGCCGCCATGTTGAAGATGCCGCCCCACATCACGGACGTGCAGAGACCGCCCAGCACCATCGCGCACATCGAGAGCGGGAACTCCTTGCCGAACACCGACACCATCTTGACGGGCATGTACATCGTCGCCAGCATCAGGGAGATGCCGAGGATCGAGCAGACGGTGATCATCACGCGGGACGAGATCTTCGCGCCCAGCGCACCGCCGGCGATACGGCCCAGCATCATGCAGAACCAGTAGGCGCCGCACACGCTGCCGGCCACGGCCGGACCGACGTACGCCGGGTTCACGACCTCGCCGATCTTCTCCGTGTTCATGTAGAGCATGGCCATGTTCGGAATGCCGCTTTCAATCGTGATGTACATGAAGATGGCCAAAGCGCCGAGCGAGAAGTGGCGGAACTTAAGCGTCTCCGCGATGTCCTTCAGGACGGGCGAGCGGTTCGCGCGTTCCTCCGCCGTCTCCAAGTGCGGTTCGGGAATCTTCGAGCACGCGATCACGACGAACGCGACCGCGAAGATCGCCATCGCGATGGCGAGCGCCGGCACGGCCTGGCCGACGTGCGCCTTGGCCACTTCGCCGCCCACGAGCCAGCCGAGGATCATCGGGGAGAGCGTCGCGCCGATCGAATTGAGCGAGCAGCCGCACTGGACGAGCTGGTTGCCCTTGTTGCCGCCGCCGCCGAGCGTGTTCAGGAGCGGGTTGACGACGAGGTTCAGGAGGCACATCGAAAGACCCGCCACGAACGCGCCCGTCACGTACACGTTGAACGCGCTGCCCTTGCCGCAGTAGGCCGACGCGAGCTGGACGCCCACGCCGATGAAGCCCACGGCCGCCGCGAGGAGCGACGTGAACTTGTAGCCCTTGCGCTTCAGGATGAGGCCACCGGGAATGCCCATGAAGAAATAGGCGAAGAAGTTCGCGGCGGACCCCAGCTGCGACGCCATGTTCGACGCGCCGAACTGGTTCTTGAGGATCGGGCCCATCGCGCCGGCGAAGTTCGTCACGAACGCGATCATGAAGAAGAGCGCGAAACACACGCCAATGGCGAAAACGCTACCCTTCTTGGAGGTTTCTGCTGACATTTGATTTTTCCTTTAGTTGGTGATGATGATGTTTGGTTGTCCTTGAAACTGGCCGCGCCCTCACACGAGGTGCGCACCCGCGCTCGGCTTGATCAGCGCGCACGTCGGCTCGTCGCCGTAGACGGTCTTGTAGGCCGCCTTGATCTGCGCCGAAATCTTGTCCGCCGCCTCCGGCTTGACGAGCAGGCAGCAGCTGCCGCCGAATCCGCCGCCGGACAGGCGGGCGCCGAGCACTTCGGGAATCGCCTTGGCGGCGTCGACGATCGTGTCCAGTTCCGCGCAGGAGTTCTCGAACCAGTTGCGGCTCGATTCGTGCGAATCGAACATCAGCCCGCCGAAGCCGGCGAGATCGCCGTTCTCCAGCATCCGCGCACCGGTCAACACGCGCTCGTCCTCGCCGATCGGATGGATGGCGCGTTTGGCCGTCGTCTCCGGAAGGCCGCCGCGATAGAGGATCCATTCGGCGCACGTGACGTCGCGCAGATGCGTGACGGGGTGTTTCAGGACGCCGGCGAAGTACTTGGCCGCGTCCTCGCAGGCCTGGCGGCGGCTCGCGTAGGCGCCGTCCACGAGCGCGTGCTTCGCGTTGGACTTGACCATCATGAACGCGACGGACGGGCCGAGGTCGACGTTCTCGAACTGGCAGTGGCGGAAGTCGCTCTTCACGAGCGCCCCTTCCTTGCCGTAGAGGGAGGAGGCCTGGTCGAGGAGGCCGCACGGGCAGCCGGCGAACGTGTGTTCGGACTTCTGGCCGATCTTGGCGAGCGTCGTCTTGTCCTTCTCGATGCCGTAGATCTTGCAGAGCGCCAGCGCCGTGCACATTTCCAGCGCAGCGGACGAGGACAGGCCCGCGCCGAGCGGAATGTTGCCGAGGAACATGCCCTTCCAGCCGTGCTTCGCAGCGGCGGGATTGCCCTCGAAGAGCCAGTTGAACGTACCCGTGACATAGTTCTGCCACGTCATTTCCTGCGCGGGCTTCACGTTGGCGATGTCGAACGTGACCGTCTCCATCAAGTCGCCGGCCGTCAACGCGCACGACGTGTCGTCCGTCGGAACAACGGCGAAGAACGTCCCCTTGTCGATGGCCGCCGAAAAGACGAACCCTTCATTGTAGTCGGTATGGTTTCCCAAGACCTCGATGCGGCCGGGGGCGTAGGCAACCGCCGCCGGCTTCACGCCGTACGTCTGCTCGAACTTCGCGACCAGCTCGTCGTAGATTTCCTGATTCTGCATGGACTCTCCTTTTTGAAACTAGATGAAGCCATTATGAACGATTCCAGCACGAAAGTCAAGCGGCGCACGAAAAATCGGGGAAATATTCGGGGACGTCCGCGTCCGCGCGAACGAAACGCGGCCGTCAGGCGCGGACGGGAAAGCCCGGCAGAACGGTTGAATGACGGCGCGGCGACTTGTTCGGGTAGTCGAGCGTGTAGTGGAGCCCGCGCGATTCATGCCGTTTCTGCGCACTCTTGACGATAAGTTCGGCGCAGACGGCCAGGTTGCGCAACTCCAACGTGTCCGGCGTGACGAGATAGTCGAAGTAGTACTCGCGGATTTCCTGGCGCAATGTGCGCAGACGATGCCGGGCGCGGGCCAGACGGCGATCCGAACGGACGATGCCGACGTAGTCCCACATCAGGCGGCGAATCTCGTCCCACATGTGGCTCACGAGCACCGCCTCGTCCGGCGCCACGGCGCGGCCGATTCGCCAGTCCGGGATTGCGACGGCCGCCGGCAGGCGTTCAGGATGCGCCGCCAGACGCCGCGCCGTCAGACGTGCCGTGACGAGCGTTTCCAGCAGCGAGTTGGAGGCGAGGCGGTTCGCGCCGTGAAGCCCCGTGCAAGCCGTTTCGCCCACGGCCGAAAGCCCCGTCACGGACGTTTGTCCGTCGACCGTCGCCTGAACGCCGCCGCAACAGTAGTGCGCGGCGGGGACGATCGGGATGAGGTCTTTCGCCATGTCGATGCCGAATTCCAGACACTTGTGGTAGATGTTGGGGAAACGCTGGGAGAGGAATTCCGCGCCCTTCTTGCGAATGTCGAGACAGCAGTAGGGATCGCCCGTCCGCTTCATCTCGCTGTCGATGGCGCGCGCCACGATGTCGCGTGGCGCAAGCGACCCACGCGCGTCGTACTTCTGCATGAACGGCCGGCCTTTGCGGTCGACGAGCACGGCCCCTTCCCCGCGCACGGCTTCGGAAATGAGGAACCGCTTGGCGTTTGGATGGTAGAGGCACGTCGGATGGAACTGGATGAACTCCATGTTCTCGATCTTCGCGCCCGCGCGCCACGCCAGCGCGATACCGTCGCCCGTCGCCGTGTCCGGGTTGCACGTGTAGAGGTAGACCTTGCCGCAACCGCCTGTGGCGAGGATCGTGTTCGGACTGCGAATCGCGTAGATTTCGCCCGAATTGCGGTCAAGCACGTAGGCGCCCACGCAGCGCGTCGCGCCCGCGATGCCAATACGCGGCGTGATGATGAGATCGATGACAATCGTGTCCTCGTAGACGTCGACGTTCGCCCGGCGACGGAGCGTGCGAATCATCGCCGCCTCGCATTTCTGCCCCGTGATGTCGCCCGCGTGGAAGATGCGGCGCATCGAATGGCCCCCTTCGCGGCCAAGATCCCAACTGCCGTCCGCTTTCTTCGCGAACTTCACGCCACAGGCGATCAGGTCTTGGATCGATTCGGGACCCTCTTCGACGATTCGCCGGACAACGGCCTCGTCGCAGATGCCCGCGCCCGCGATTAGCGTGTCCTGGACGTGCGCCTCGAACGAATCGGCCGGATCGGCCACGCAACAGATGCCGCCCTGCGCGAAATTCGTGTTGCAGTCCGCCAACTTACCCTTCGTCACAAGCACGGTACGCCCAGCCGTCGCCAGATGAAGGGCGGACATCAGCCCGCTCATGCCCGAACCGATGACAAAATAGTCGCAGTCGATGATTCGCATGTACCGTTCCTTGCTTCGAAAGAGATACACCAGTATACCACAACCCGCCCCGGTCTTTCAGGAAAGCGCCCGCAGTTCGTCGGCGGGGATCTCCTCCAGGCGC
>CAZTHR010000173.1:0-4846 GCA_964613265.1 uncultured Lentisphaeraceae bacterium
TCCGAAATCAAATAGAATGTCAGAGAAAACGAATCATGAAATCATGGCCGCATCAGATCAAAACTCCCCCATTCATTCTGCGCAGAGAAAAATCAAGAGAATCAGGAGAGAGGGCGGAGAGACTATTACCCGAAAAGAGAGAACACGTCTCCCGACGCGAAGCCCGGAAACGCGAAAACCCCCAAATAATTGGGGGTTTTATCGCGATGCCTATGCATCATACCTTCAAGAGATTCTCTTTGAAGGTGTCGGAAATGGTCGGGGCGAGAGGATTTGAACCTCCGACATTCTGCTCCCAAAGCAGACGCACTACCAGGCTGTGCAACGCCCCGCCGATAAAATCACGACAGCGTATTGGCGAGAGATTCGACCGAATGATCTGTCTCCGCCGCCGCTTTCTCCGCCTCATAGGCGGCAATCGCTTCTGAAATCTTGTCCGTCATGCCGTTCTTCACGGCTTCTGCGGTGACGCGTACCGCATGGTAAATACCTTTATGAGTCGAGGCACCGTGCGTGATGAACACCGTCCCGTTCACCCCCAACAACGGCGCACCGCCATAGACCTCGGGATCCATCTGACGCTTGAGGCTCTTGAACGCCGGTTTGAGCAGAAACGCGCACATCTTGCGAAACGGCGTCTTCATGATCTCGGCCTTCAACCAGGAACTGATCGCCTTCGCAACCGACTCGACCGTCTTGAGGACGACGTTCCCAACGAACCCGTCGCAGACCGCCACGTCCACCTCGCCCGTCGCCACGTCATGCCCCTCCATGTTGCCCCAGAAATTGACCCCTTTCAACTTCCGCAACTCTGGATAAGCCGCATGGACAAGCTCATTGCCCTTGCAGGATTCCCGTCCAATCGACATCAAACCGACCGACGGATTTTCACGATGGAAAACGGCCTTCGAATATGCCGTCCCCATCAACGCCCACTGCGCCAACCACTCCGGATGACAGTCCGTATTCGCACCCGCATCCAGCAGGACAAGCGGCTTGCCCGGCACACGCGTGGGGATGATCATCGCAATCGCCGGACGAATGACGCCTTTGATTCGCTTCAGTTCGAACATGGCCGAAGCCGCCACCGCGCCGGAATTCCCGGCACTCATCATCGCATCCGCCCGCCCCTCTTTCACGAGACGCATACAGACGTTGATGGAACAATCGCGCTTGGCGCGTACGGACTTCGCCGGCTCGTCGTTCATCTCCAGGACTTCCGCCGCCGGCACGACTTCCAGCCGCCCGGACGCACACGCCTTCGCCAGAGATTTGGACAGGACCTTGTCCTGCTTGATCCAATCGAACTCCTGTTCGATCCGATCCGGCTGCCCCACGAGGAGGATCTTGACATCCGAACGGCCAGCCGCCGATTCCACAGCACCCATTACGACTTCACGCGGGGCGAAATCGCCCCCCATCGCGTCAACGGCTACACGTGTCATAAACGATCTTTCTCCTTCGGAATGCCCATCCACAAAAGACCGAACGGCCAATTCGGCCGTTCCGTCTTCCGTCTTGCAAGTCCTGGCGACCTTACTTGGCCGAGACCGAAAGCACCTTGCGGCCGTTGTACATGCCGCAGTTCGGACACACGCGATGCGACTGCTTCAAGCCACCGCAGTTCGGGCACGTCTGGACCGCCGCGAGAATCGCCTTCTCCAACTGACCGACACGCTGGCGCTTGCGCATTTTCGACTTCTTGTTCTTAGGTGATGCCATCTTGCACTACTCTCTTTCTTCTTCTTTCAACCAAACTGTTCTACTCGTTTTCCAGATCCAGGGCGTCGAGCGCCCCCCAGCGGCTATCCGCCACCGCATCCGCACACCCGCAGGAACCTTCATTGAGGTTCTTCCCGCAGGTCGGGCAGACGCCGCGACAGTCCGGCCGACAAACTGGATATGTCGGCAAAGCGAGTATTATACACTGTCTAATCTCATCCGTCAAATCGACAAATTCCGTTTTTTCGGCGACTTCGAAACTGGCCGTGAAATCGGGTACCGTGACGGTGAAGTCAAAATCAGCCCCGCATCGCGAACAGACCGTTTCGAAATCTTGCGCCAACGTCCCGCGCACGAGCAATTCGCTCCCCAGCACCTGCGCCGACACGTCGTAACGCACCCCCGCGAACGGATGGAGGAATTCATCGTCCGCCAACTCCAGAATCGCGTCGTCCAACGTTCCCGAAAAATCTTCGCCCGCACGATCCAAACGCGCGACGTCAATCAACAACCGTTCATCCATGGCGAACCTCCGACAAGCGTTTCTGCACAGCGGGCGTCACCAGCGCCGACGTGTCGCCCCCATACCGCACGATCTCGCGGACGGTCGACGCCGTTACGTAGGCCAGGTTCTCGGAGGGCATCATGAACAGCGTCTCGATTTCCGGCGCCAGCTTGCGGTTCGTCAGCGCCATCTGGAACTCGTACTCGAAATCGGAGTAAACCCGAACGCCGCGAATGACCGTGCGCACATTGTGCCGACGGCAGAAGTCGACGAGCAACGTATCGAGAAGCTCCACGGAAACATTCGCCAACCCCGCTTTCGCAACATCCTCGCGAATCATCGCCAGCCGATGGTCGGCATCGAACAACGCCCCTGTTTTCGAACTCGTGGCAGCAACGGCCACGATGAGGTGGTCGTACAACGCCGCCGCCCGCTGGATCAAATCGAAATGACCCAACGTCATGGGATCGAACGTCCCCGGATAAACTGCCGATGTCTCCGCCATAGTTTTTATTATACCATTTTCGGGGGCGGCTTGCGAGAACGATTCAGCCAGCGTAGAGATCGACCCGCTCGGCGCGAAACGCGGCGGCCTCGGCATCCCACGACGCGAAAAGCCCGTCAAGCACGGAGTCGTTTTCAAGCGCCGCGCGCGGCACGGACGTTCCCATCAACTTGTCGAACCAGTCGGGCCGCGCATCCCGCGCACATTCCTCCGGATGGCGTTTCAGCACGGCAGAATAGACCGCCACCCCCGCCCGAACGGGACGGTACGCCGCGGGATCTTCAAGGGAGAAGAGCAATCCGTCCAACACCTGCCCCTCCCACGGACCGCCTGACGGACGATAACGGATGGGACGGACGCCCAGTCCAAACGACGGCAATACGTCACGCAAACCGTCGCACACCTGCGCAACATCAAGCCACGGCGCCCCCAGCACACGAAACGCCAGCGACCCGTACCGATCGCAGTCGAGCGCGGGACAGGCCTCCGTGAACACCGTGACAGGATAGAGCGCGGCGCAGTCCCAACTGCGAATCGCAGGGGACGGCGGCACGAAGTTCATCCACGGCGTTCGCACGGCGTGAGACCAACCACGCAGGCGCACAACGTCAAGGTCGAGGTCGAGATGCTCTGTCCGCACGATGTACGTGGCGCACTCGCCGGGCGTCATGCCGTGGCAGAGCGGCACGTCGATCGGCGCCACAAAGGACGCCCCGCCCGGTGCAAGACGCGGGCCATCCACCACGCCGCCCAGCGGGATCGGACGATCAAGCACCATCACGGGCACGTGCGCCGCAGCCGCCGCGTTCAGCATATTCCGCAACGTGGCAAGGTACGTGTAGCACCGGACGCCAATATCCTGTAAATCGACGACGATGCGGTCCAGCCCCCGCATCATCTCGGGCGTGGGCGTCCGTGTCGCGCCATAGAGCGAATGGACAGGAATCTGCCAGAACGGATGGACGGTCGAATGCGTCTCTTCGCCGGCGGCGGCGAGACCGAACCAACCGTGTTCAGGCGAGAAGAGACACGCCAGCCGATCACCGAGCCGGTTGCGAAGCAGTTCCGCCGTCGGCGACGCCTGCTGGGACAACAACCCCACGCGACGCGCGGCGGAGGACACACACAACCGTGCCACGAGCGCGTCGTAGTCGACCGCATCCATCACGCCCCCCTTTCAAGACCAACGCGCAGCGAACCGATCTTGGCAGCGGTATTGACGATCGACGGATCGACCGGCGGGTCGGCCGACACGAGGGCATCCGACGCGGCGGCGTGCAACCACACGGCCGCACAGGCCGCGAGAAAGGCGTCGTCCACACCGGCCTTCGCCAAACGCGCCCACCGCGCAGCCAACACGCCCGCAAGCAGATCGCCCATACCGCCGACGGCCATGAACGGATTGCCCGCGTCGCAGACGAATGCCTCGTTCCGGTCGGGCGTCCCCACGAGCGTATGCGGACCCTTGAGCACGACGACCGCGTGGTAGCGTTCCACCAGTTCGCGCAACGCGGCAGGGCGATCCGCCTGGACGGCTTCGGGCGTACAGGCCAGAAGACGCGCGGCCTCGCCGGCATGGGGCGTCAGCACGAGACGCTGCCCGACGGCGGCGGAAACGTTCTGCGGCCGCTTGGCGTACCAGTTGGCCAGAATCGTCAGCGCGTCCGCATCGAGCACGAATCGGCTGGCGATGCCAGAGAGAATGCGCGAAACGAGCATTTCGCTGTTCTGTGTAACGCCCAGCCCCATGCCGACGACCGTGACGTCCGCACGCGGCGGCACACAGGCCGGCGTAAGCTTGGTAAACGTCGCTTCGGGAACAAGATGTCCCGTCGCGAGACGCGAGGCATCTGGCACAACGAGTTGGACAAGACCCGCGCCGGCCGACCGTGCACCAAGCGCCGCCAAGACGGGCGCGTTGATGTAGTGCGCGGAACCGCCCACGACGGTAACCGTCCCGGCTGAATATTTGTGGAGTTCAGGCGGCCGTTGGGGAAACGCCGCACGAAGATGCGAAGGGATGTTCATGATCGTCTACCTGGAATCATTTTGATGGCCCCGCCGCGCCCTTGAAAACGGGTGTGCCATCGGGTGCGGCGAAACTGCGCATCTGG
>CAZTHR010000174.1:0-4786 GCA_964613265.1 uncultured Lentisphaeraceae bacterium
AAACAAAAAAGGCCATGCGGAGGGCATGGCCTTTCGATCCGTCAGAAACGGATATTTCCGAACGCGATGATTAACGCTTTTGCTTGTCCTGACGCGACAGGAAGTCGCGGGTCGTCCGCATGATGACCGGCGAGAGCAACACGAGCGCGACGAGGTTCGGGAACGCCATGAGGCCGTTGAAGACGTCCGCCATGCCCCAAACCACCGAAACCGTCAGGTACGGCCCCATGAACACGATGGCCACGTAGAGCAAACGGTAAATCTTGATGATGCCATGCCGTTCCGTGCCCACCAGATATTCAAGGCACTTTTCGGAATAGTAGTCCCAGCCGAGAATCGTCGTGAACGCGAAGAACGTGAGCGACATCATGAGGAAGAAGGACGAGACGAACGCCGCGTTCGGCCCGATGAACGCCAGCCCACGGCTGAACGCCTCAATCGTGATGTCCACGCCCTTGAGACCGAGCGACGGCTCCCAGGCGCCCGTCACGACGATCGCAAGACCCGTCATCGTGCAGATGACGATCGTGTCGATGAACGTGCCCGTCATGCACACAAGGCCCTGACGCGCCGGTTCGTTCGTCTTCGCCGCCGCCGCCGCGATCGGCGCAGAACCCAGACCCGCCTCGTTCGAGAAGATGCCACGTGCGACGCCCTTCTGCATGGCGATGAAAATCGTCCCCACCATGCCGCCCGTGAACGCCGACGGATTGAACGCCGCCCGAACGATCAACTCCAACGCGGCCGTAATCTTGGAGAGATTGCCCAACAGAAGGAACGCAATCGTCGCCACGTAGAAAATCGCCATGAACGGCACGATCACCGTGGACACTTTGGCAATGCGCTGGAGACCGCCGATCACGACGAGCGCCACACAGGCCGTCACCACCAACCCGGCGATCACGACAGGGATGGAATACGTCGTACCAAACAACTGCAACCCCGTGGCCATGTTGGCCGGATCGAAATTCGGATCGAAGAACCGCTGCACGGCCGACGTGATGCCGTGGATCTGCGTGATCGTGCCGATGCCGAGGATGCCCGCCAATACGCCGAAGACCGCAAACGCGACGGCCAGCCATCTCCAGCGGCGGCCAAGTCCCTTTTCGATGTAATAGAACGGCCCGCCCAACACACGCCCGTCAGGCGTGATTTCACGGTACTTCACCGCCAACAGGCCTTCCGCGTATTTCGTCGCCATGCCGAAGAACGCCGCCACTTCCATCCAGAAGAGGGCGCCCGGCCCGCCCGTGCCAATCGCCGTCGCCACGCCCACGATGTTGCCCGTGCCGATCGTGGCCGACAACGCCGTACAGAGCGCCCCGAACGAACTCACTTCGCCCGACGTGCCCTCCTCCGTGTGGAACATGTAGTGAAATGCATTCTTCAGGTTGAAGAGATGCCGGAAGCGCAGAATGCACGTGAGCAGCAACCCCGTCACCAGAATGGAGGCAATCAGCGGAATGCCCCACACATAGCCGTCGACCTTGTCGACAAACGCCGTAAACTGCGCCAGCCAGTCGCTCGTCGCCTCGACCGTCTTCGCGACGGCCTTGCCCGCTTGCGCCGCCTCGGGGGCCGTTTCAACCGTTTTCAACGCCGTCGGGGCGGCCGTCTGCGCCCACGACACAAAACCAGACAGAGCGACGGACAGACCCATCCACGCCTTCTTCATGTGCAACTTTCCTTGATTGATGAACAAAACTACGTACATCCCATCGCCACAACATCCAAACCATGCGCAATCACACGGAAAAAGGCGGCGTTGAAATCCTTGTGATTATATCAATTTCACGTCCATTCAAGCAAGAGTAAAGCGACACACGATCGGAAAAAATCAGACGAGACGGCGGGAGGCGGACATCTGAAGCGAAACGGCGGCGAAAACGAGGAACGCCCCCGTCAACAGCAACGGCGCGAAATACTCGTTCCACCGCTGGTAGACCGTACGGTCAAGCGTCGTCTTCTCCAACGTATCGATTTCCTCCAACGCCGCTTTCAGCCCCTGCGCGTCATTCACCGCAAAGTACCGCGCATGTGTTTTCGCGGCAATCGACTTGAGCTGCGATTCGTCGAACGTCAAGTTGTTGGCGTATTGAATGACCGTGCGTCCCCACATGTCACGCCCTTGGAACGGTACGCGCCCCGCTTTCGTCCCCACGCCGATCGTGTAGACGCGAATGCCCAGTTTCTCGGCGGCGGCGGCGGCCTGTTCGGGTTCGACGACGCCCGCGTTGGACACGCCGTCGGACAGCAGAATGACGATTTTCGATTTCGGTTCGGCGTTCTTGAGCCGCGCCAGCGCCGTCGCCAGTCCGTCGCCAATCGCCGTCGTCGTTTCCTCCGGATCGATCGGACGTCCCTGCGCATCGTAGTTGACCGTTGGGACTTCAAGTCCTTTCAATACGTGGAACAACGCATCATGATCCGCCGTCAAGGGCGCACGGGACGACGCATAGCCGCCAAACGCGACGAGTCCGATCAGGTCGTCGGGACGCGCCTCGATGAACTTCTTGAACATCTCTTTCACGACGTCCAGGCGCGTCTTATAGTCCTTTGACCCCGACGGCGTCAAATCAAGCGCGTTCATCGAACCAGACACGTCCACCGTCATCGCAATGGCAATCGCGTCGACGTTGCGCCGTCCCTGCGACAGCGCCGAACGCGGCCGCGCGGCGGCCAGCACAAGGCACGACGCGCCGAGGAGAAAGAACCACGGCGTCAACGCCGCCACGCGCGCGCGCCAGCCAGCCGTGCGGGCGGGCAGACGCGCCACGGCCGCGAATTTAATCCCGCTGCAGTCTTTCTTCGCCGGCCGCCGCAACATTCGCCACGCCGCCAGGGCGAGGGGCACGACGAGCAGGAAACACCAAGGCCAACCGAAATTCATTTCACATTCTCCGTCTTCTGCTTCGCGTTGTCCGCGTCCAGATACCCCCGCGCCCGGTTCGTCGCCGCGTCCGCCATCTCCGGCGTCGATTCAACGCCCGCGAACTTCACCATGTCGGCCGATTCCAGAAATTGCTTCAGCTCCGCCAGCGCCGCGCGCGGAAACGCCGGGTTGTCCTGCGCCGCGCGGAGAAACTCGTCCGTTGTCAAGTTGGGCGCTTTCACCGCATGGCGACGTTCGATGTAGCGGCGCACGACCATCGTGAGCTCCACGTAAAAATCCTTGTAAAACCCACGGCCCGGCAGATTCTTCCCCAACAGGACTTCAAGTTCATACAAAGCGCGTTCGATCGGACTCATCCGATGGATGCGAATCAAGAGGCGGATCTTGCGCACGACAAAATAGAGCAGGGCGCCGATCGCCAACACGCCCGCCACGGCCAGCGCAATCCATCCTGCGAGTTTCCAGCTCAGCGGCGGAAAGTCCCGCGTCACGTGGAGTTCCATGTCGCCCGTCACCGTCTCACGCGCCGCCGGCGGCGTAAAACGAATCGGCTCCGTATAGAAAGACGTGCTTTCAGTTGCCGCCGCAACGCCGTTCGTGACGGCGGATGCCTGCACGGTCACGACGAACGGCGCCAGACGGTAGCGTCGTGCCAGCGGTTCGGGCAAGAGGCGCCACCGAGAGACAATCGTCGTCTTGCCGTCGTCGGCGACGAGCGGATCCTCCGTGAAATCCTCCGCCACCTGGAAACCCTGAAAGCGGTCACGCAAATCGGGAAGTTGGACGCGCCGGCCGGCCGGCGCCGTCGCCGTCACCGTCACATCGAAAGGACGTCCAGGATCGATTTGGTCGGACCCGGATTCAACGACGATACCAATGTCGCCGTGGCTGACATCCCATGTCGCCGCAACGGACGGCAGGATTGCGCAAAGTACGCTACCAATTAGAAGGATGTTTGAAAACGTTTTCATCATTCGGAGTACCCTCACCGTTTGCTGGCGCGACGTTTGAAGAGTGCGCGGATGGATTGGATGTACGGGCGATCGGTCGCGATGGGCACGGTGTCGATGCCGCTACGTGCGAAAAAGCGCGTACGATGGTCTGTCTGCGCCTGGGCGACGGCCGCGAAACCGCGCCGCACGGCGCTGTCCGACGTGTCAACAAGCAGGAGTTCGCCCGTTTCGGGGTCTTCCAGTTCGGCCAACCCCACGTTCGGCAATTCGCGCTCGGCGGGGTCTTCCACGGGAATGCAGATCACGTCGTGACGACGCGCAACAACGCGCAGCAGTTTTTCGTAGTCGGCGTTCGCGTCGAAGAAATCGCTCACCAGGAAGACGACGGCCCGGCGTTTTTGGACGCCGTTGAGAAAGCGCAGAGCGCCCGCGATGTCCGTCCCGCCCGTCGCGTCGTCTTCGGCCGCAAGGACTTCGCGCACAAGGCGCATCACGCTTTGGCGTCCCTTGCGCGGCGGGATGTACTTGACGATTCGGTCAGAAAAGAGGATCAGGCCGATTTTGTCCTGGTTGCGAATCGCCGTGAGCGCGAGGAGGGAGGACACCTCGGCGGCGAGTTCGGCTTTTGAACGCTGGATGCTTCCATAGGTCTGCGAACCGGAAACGTCGACAAGAAACATCACCGTCAGTTCACGTTCCTCGCTGAAACGCTTGATGAACGGTTCGCCCGTTCGTGCCGTGACGTTCCAGTCGATCGAGCGCACGTCGTCGCCCGGCACGTAGGGGCGCACTTCGTCGAACTCCACACCCTGCCCCTTGAAGGTCGAGTGGTAGTCGCCGCTCAGCTGGTCGTCAATCAGCCGATTGGTGAGGATCCGAATCTTCCCCACCTTCGCCATCAACTCTTTTACATCCGTCATGATAAAACCTGTACCTTCAT
>CAZTHR010000175.1:0-4776 GCA_964613265.1 uncultured Lentisphaeraceae bacterium
GGGCGAATTGACGCAAGGGGCGTGAAATGCTAGAATGCTTCCGATTTTAGGAAAGGTTCGTTTGTGTTTTCGTTGTTCACGCGCCATCGCATCTTTACTGTGTTCGGCATCCCCGTCTACATGGGCACGGGGATGATGTTCATGTTGCTGTACGTCGCCTGCCAGTTCCCGGATCTCTTCCTCGGTTTGGCGGCGGCGGCGGTGTTCTTCGGGTCGATTCTCGGTCATGAACTCGCCCACGTTCTGGCGCGGCGGCTTTTCGGCTGTCGGACGTACGAAGTCGAACTGTGGATGTTGGGCGGCTTCACGCTCGGCGAAACGCCGTGCGACAACGGCAAGTCCGCGTGCGTTGCCGCCGCCGGGCCGCTGTTCAACTTGGCCGTCGCGGGCGTGGCCTATGCGCTGCGGATCATCTGTCCGTTTGCGTTCCTGTCGCTTGTGCTGTTTCTCGTGTTCCAGTTCAACCTGGCGTTGGGTTTTTTCAATCTGTTGCCGGGGTTGCCGCTCGATGGCGGACACGTGTTCCGTTCCGTCGTGCGGGTGTTCATGAACCCGTGGAAAGCGGCGGCCGTCGCCTGGCGCGTCGGGCAGGGCGTGGCGATCCTGGTGGGATTGTACGGCATCCACGGCGCGTTGAACGGCCATTTCGGCTGGGGGTTGATGATGGTCTTCATCGCCGTGACGATCTGGATCAACGGCAATCGCGAATATACGGGACGAATGTAAGGACAAGGAAGGAATCTCGACATGGAAGCTTTGAATGTCAAACCGGCTGGGGCGTGTCAATGGGACGCGGCGTCGCTGGGCGAAATCATGTTGCGGCTCGATCCCGGCGACGGGCGCATCCACACGGCGCGTGCGTTCAACGTGTGGGAGGGCGGCGGCGAATACAACGTCGTGCGCGGCTTGCGGCGGTGTTTCGGGCTGAAGACGACGGCGGTGACGGCGTTTGCGGACAACCCTGTGGGGCGTCTGGTGGAGGATTTCATGTTGCAGGGCGGCGTGGACGTCTCGCATGTGAAGTGGATGCCGTTCGACGGCATCGGGCGCACGGTTCGCAACGGATTGAACTTCGTCGAGCGCGGGTTTGGCTGTCGCGGCGCCCGCAGTTGCGCGGATCGCGGTCTGACGGCCGTCTCCCAGCTCAAGCCGGGCGATATTGACTGGGACGACCTGTTCGGTCGTGAGGGCGTACGCTGGTTCCACACGGGCGGCATTTTCGCCGCGTTGTCCGAAACGACGGCCGAGGTGGCGATTGAAGCGCTCAAGGCCGCGAAGCGGCACGGCACCGTGACGAGCTACGACCTCAACTACCGCGCCTCGCTTTGGAAATCGATTGGCGGCCCGGCGAAAGCCCAGGCGGTCAACCGCGAAATCGCCAAGTACGTGGACGTGATGATCGGCAACGAAGAGGACTTCACGGCGGCGCTCGGCATTGCGGTCGAGGGCGTGGACGCGAACCTCACCACGTTGCCCGTCGAAGGATTCCGCAAAATGATCGAAAAGGCCGTGTCGGTCTATCCGAATTTCAAGGCCGTGGCCACGACGTTGCGCAGCGTGAAAAGCGCGACGGTGAACGACTGGAGTGCGCTTTGCTGGTACAAGGGCGAACTTCACCAGTCGATTGCGCGGCCGGGGTTGGAGATCTACGACCGCGTGGGCGGCGGCGATTCGTTCGCCTCCGGCCTTATTTACGGGTTCATGGCGTTCGACGACGCGGAAAAGGCCGTCAACTACGGCGCGGCGCACGGCGCCCTCGCAATGACGACGCCCGGCGACACGTCGATGGCTACGAAGGCCGACGTGGAGAAGCTGGTCGGCGGCGGTGGTGCGCGCGTCGACCGGTGACGTTTTCAAACGGATAGTTTTTTAACAAGACAACAGGAGAGGAATACAAGAGATGAACGTTTCGAGAAGACACTTTATGGCCACGGCGGGTGCGCTCGCGGCGGCGCCGTCCGTGTTCGGGCAGGCTCGGCGCGTGTTCAAAATCGGTCTCGTGGGATGTGGCGATCGTGGTTGCCAGTGGTACAGCGGCAAGTGCCAGGGGGGCGCCCTGCGCAACATCATGGACGCGGCGGCGCGGCTGGGGTGCGAGGCGAAACTCGTGGCCGCGGCCGACTTCGACCGCTCTCACGCCGTGGACGTCTGCCGCACGTATGGCGTGGACGAGAAGATGGCGTTCGGCGGCGCGAACGGCTATAAGAACGTTATTGCGTCGGACTGTGAAATCGTGCTGCTCTGTACGCCGCCGTTCTTCCGCGCGCGCCATGCCGCCGCCTGCGTGGCCGCCGGCAAGCACGTTTTCGCCGAAAAGCCCGTCGCCACCGATCCGCGCGGGTTGCGCGAGTTCCTGAAGACGGTGGCCGACGCGAAGGCGAAGAACCTGTCGATTCTGTCCGGCACGCTCCACCGCCACTCGAACCGTTTCCTCAAGCAGATCGGTCCCGTGCGGAATGGCTGCATCGGCAAGATCCTCGCCGGCCGCGTCTACCGCTGCCATGGGTCGATGTGGGTGCGGCCGCGCCGGCCGACGGACACGAACGCCTCCTATCTTGCCAACAACTGGTACCATTTCTGGGAGATGAGCGGCGACCAGATTACCGAACAGGCCATTCACGAAGTCGATTTGGCGAACTGGTTCATCGGCCGGTATCCGGTCATGGCGCTCGGCATGGGAGCACGGTGGCGTCGTCCCGCCGGCGTGGGCGACATCTACGACGAAATCGCCATCGACTACGATTACGGTGAAGGTCTCCACGTGGCCACCTACGGTCGTCACATGGACGGTTGCGCCAACCCGTTCGGCACGCGCCTGACGGGGAGCGAAGGCGAAATCTCCGTGGGCGGCAAGATCGTTCGCTACGACGGCAAGCCCGTCGCGGAGGACATGAAGGCCATCGAGGGGCGGCACGACAACGGATTGATCATGGAACATGCGGACTTCTTGTCCGGCCTCTTGAGCGGTTCTTTCATCAACGAGGGCGAGCAGGTTGCGATGTCCACGGCCACCTGCATGATGGGGACGCTAGCCGCCTATTCGGGGCGTCAGGTGAAAATGGCCGATCTGCTCGTCAACACGCGTTCCGAGTTCTTCAATGGGTGGAACGCCGCGTTCACGGCGCAGACGTTCGAGGAGACGGACGACGTGCCGTTGCCGAAGGAGGGCGTGGCCATCGTTCCCGGTAAAAGCGCATAGGCTACGATTTACCTAGTCAGACCCGCATCTCTTTGATATACTACACCCTCAATCAAGAGACTAGTCACAACGGAGTAATAGAAAAATGGCGATGTTCAAAGGCTTTTCAAACGCCTTCAAGATTCCTGAACTGCGTAAAAAAATCCTGATTACGCTGGGCCTTGTCGCGGTCTGCCGTCTCATTTCCCAGATTCCGACGCCGGGCGTGGATTGGCAAACGCTCCAGACGACGATTGCGAACATTCGCGAAACCTCCGGCGGTGGCGGGATGCTCGACTGGTTCGACGTGTTCACGGGTGGTGCGCTTGCGCAGTGCGCAATCGGCTTCTTGTCGATCTGGCCGTACATTTCCGCGCAGATTGTCATCCAGTTGCTCTCCTCCGTCATTCCGCAACTTGAGAAGTTGAAGAAGGAAGGCGAGTCGGGCCGTCAGCAGTTGGCGCAGATCACCCGCTATCTGACGATTGTCCTCTGCGTTGTCCAGTCTTGGGGCATTGCGACGATGCTGATGCATCCGTCCGCCCTGTCGCCGGCGTTTGCGGGTGTTCAGATCGTGACGAATCCGGGGCTTGGCTTCCAGTTGATGACGGTCATCGGCATGACCTCGGCCGCGCTTTTCGTGATGTGGGTGGCCGATCAGATTACGACATTTGGCATTGGCAACGGCGGTTCGCTGATCATCATGATCAACATCACGTCGCGTCTGCCGGAGGCCATTTTCAGCGCCTGGGAACGTTACTTCGGCTACAACGGCGTGTCCGCCACGCGCTCGCCGGTTGAGCTTGCGTTGCTCCTCCTCTTCGGTTTTGCCGTCGTGATGGGCACGGTGATGCTCACGCAGGGCGTCCGCAAGGTTGCCATTCACATGACGCGCGGTGCGATGGCCGGCAACGGCCGCAGCTATGGGATGCAGCAGACGTATATGCCGTTGCGCGTCAACTACACGGGCGTCATGCCGATCATCTTCGCGCAGCCGCTGCTCCAGATTCCGGCCATGTTGCTGTTGAAGATTCCGTCGGACAAGACGGGCTTCCTCGGTTCGCTCCGTTCCTTCGGCCAGCAGCTGGCGGACATGGGGAGCGCCACGCACTTGGTGCTGTACGCGATCATCATCATGTTCTTCGCGTTCTTCTGGGTGGCGACGCAGTTCAACGCGGTGGAAATCGCCGAGAACCTCAAGAAGCAGAACGCCTATGTGCCGGGCATCCGTCCGGGCATGGCCACGGCCGAGTACCTGGATGCTGTGATGACGCGTATCACGCTGATCGGTGGTACGGGCTTGCTGGTCGTCGCGTTGCTGCCGCAGGTCTTGAATGGCATGATGAGTGTGCCGTGGGCGATTGCTTCGTTCTTCGGCGGCACGTCGTTGTTGATTATCGTCGGCGTGGCGCTTGACACGCTCCGCATCATGGAATCCCACCTGCTCGTGCGCAAGTACGACGGCTTCCTTCGCCACGGGACGCTGCGTGGGCGCGGCGGGATGTAAGCCGCGCACGACGGATCGTTTCCCGTCTGTACAAGCGTACGACAAAAAATGCGATGCCTGGTTTTCACAACCAGGCATCGCATTTTTTTTT